>CAYWTG010000056.1:0-8964 GCA_964461155.1 uncultured Ruminococcus sp. | reverse complement strand
TAACATTATACTACATTTCTTCGGAAGAATCAAGTAGTTTTTGCAAAACTTTTAGCCTCGGATCGATTTCTTTTGGCTTTTCACAGCCCGGATGCTCGTCCGAAAGCTTTTTTCCGCACACCTGGCACAGTCCTCGGCAGTCCTCCGAGCACAGGTGACGGAACGGGATCTCGAGCGATATCGCCTCCGCGACGTCTGCGGCGATGTCGATCTTTCCCTCGGAGACGTACAGCAGGTCGTCGGTAACGCCGTCCCACTCCTCGTCGTCCTCGCTGATGAGTCTTTCGCGAGCCTCGGGTGAAGCCGCGGCGGAGATCACGCGATCGAGAGTGAAATCGATGCAGTGCTCCGACTCTTCAAGGCATCTGTCGCACGGTGCGAGATACCGTACGGTGATGTCGGCCGAAAGCGTCATACACCCGCCGGTGTCGCTGACGCGTCCGCAGACGGAGATCCCGTCAGACGGGACGGTGATGCCATCGGGCAACATATCGGCGAACTGCTCGAGTGCGTCGGCACCGTTCGTAAAGTCAAAATCCAAAAACGGAACGCGTCCGTTGAGTATTTCGGTAACGTCAAGCTTCAAAGCATATTCTCCTTTGCCTTTGAGCGATTCTATATACATTATAAAACAAAGCGGCGGCGATGTCAAGTGATTTTTTGCGCTTCTTTATCGAGTAAGATCGCATGATGCTCGGAAAAGCGAGGGCGAAGCGCGATTTCGGGCGGAAATTCACGAGCGTCGGCGTGGTGAAGTGTGCGTCGAGCACATTTTAAAGGGACTGTGCGAATAAATGTTCGGAAAATATGTTGACAACAGGCGCGACGTGTGGTAAAATATCAGCACAAAGAATAAATGTTCGGAACTCAAATTCCCCAAAAAGGCGGTGCTCATATGGACAGGCTCATACTTCATTCCGATCTTAATAATTTTTACGCATCTGCGGAGATCTCGCGAAACAGGTCGCTTCGCGGGCTTCCGATAGCGGTTGCGGGAGACGTCGAGGAGCGACACGGGATCGTGCTTGCGAAAAGCTATGAGGCGAAGCGTTGCGGCGTAAAAACAGGAGAAGCTCTGTGGCAGGCGAAAGCGAAATGCCCCGACATACGCTTCATTCCGCCGGATTTTTCGTTTTACGCCGAGCTGTCGGCGCGCGTGAGGGAGATATATCTTTCGTACACCGACATGGTGGAGTCGTTCGGAGTCGACGAGTGCTGGCTTGACGTGACGGGCTCGCACAAGCTGTTTGCGCCGTCGTTTTTGGATCCGTTCAACGGCGCGTGCGCGATAGCGGAGGAGATACGCCGCCGTGTCAAGCGAGAAACGGGGCTCACGGTGTCGGTCGGCGTGAGCTACAACAAGACCTTTGCGAAGCTTGCTTCCGACATGAGAAAGCCGGATGCGGTGACGGCGATCCCGCGCGAGAGCTTTCGTGAGACGGTGTGGCCGCTTCCGATCGAGGAGCTTCTTTTCGTGGGAGGAAAGACGGCGCAGAAGCTGAAGCTTTACGGGATACACACGATAGGTGCGCTGGCGACGGCGGACGAGAGCTTTGTGAGACTGCTTCTCGGCAAGCGCGGAGTCGAGCTTCGTCGCGCGGCGCGGGGAGAGGAGTCGTCGCCGGTGCTCAGGCGGCGCGAAGTGCCGCAGGCGAAATCGGTAGGTTGCGGAACGACGACGCGGAGCGATCTTGTGCGTGACGAGGATATGCGGCGCGTGCTCTACTCGCTGTGCGAAAACGTGTCATCCCGACTGCGTGAGCAGAAGCTGATGTGCCGCACGGTGCGCCTCGGGATAAGGGAATATGATCTTTACACGTTCGAGCGTCAGACGACGCTTACCGAGGCGACGCGGACGGCGCAGGCGATCTTCGGCGCGGCATATGCGCTCTTGTGCGCGAATCGGCGTGATGACAGACCGATAAGGTCGCTGACGGTGCAGGCAAGCTCGATCGAGAGCGAAGAGGGAAGTCAGATGACGATGTTTCCGCACTCGGAGCACGAGCGTCGCGAGGAGCTCGAGAGCTGTATAGATGAATTAAGGAAGAAATACGGGCGAGGGATAATGAAATGGGGGAACGAGTCCCCAAAATCTCCCCGCGCCCCGATCTTCGCCCCCGGTGCCGTGAGGCTTTGACATAGGATTCTTTCGTGAGAGAATCGGTAACAAAGCGTTTTTGGGGATTAACTTCATAATTCATCATACCAAACAAGCGTCCACAACAAACACCCCGCACCGAAACGCCACCCCTTAATATGTCGCCCGCGAACGAACGCCGCTGCAAAATTTACGCATAGCACATCGAAACGCCACCCTTAATATGTCGCCCGTAAGCAAGCGTCTCAGCAAAACTCCACGCGCAACCCGCGAAACTCCACCCCCAATTTGTCGCCCGTAAGCAAGCGATACCGCCAAACTCCACGCGGTCAGCTACTACCGCCACCATCGCACCTCTTGCGCGGCGTCTTCCGGTGCCGCTTGTCCGCACAGCGAGAAACTTGGGGCGGCACCGGGTGTGGGCGATTTTGGAGCGTTTTTTACAAAAGTAATATCAAATTTCCCCGCATTGATTGACAGCGGGGGATTTTTCGTATATACTAATATGTGTGATGCTCTGCCATCGTAATTTGGTTATATTTTTCGGTAGGCTTTATGAAAAAAGATAAAGTTGTAAAGCTCACGCTGTATTTTGCCGTGATCCTTTGGATGGCGGTCATCTTCTCGTTTTCGGCACAGGACGGGAGTGCCTCGCTTGAGAGCTCTGACGGCGTGATGTACGCCTTGCTCGAGTCTTTTGACTCGCTTCTCGGCTCGCTTCCCGTCGAACGCCTCTCGTTTTATGTGAGAAAATGTGCCCACTTCTTCGCTTACTTCGTCCTCGGAGTGCTCACGTCGTGCGCACTTTCGCAGAGCCTTTGCGCCCGCCGCGCCGTCGTGTCCTCGCTCGGTGTCTGCGTGTTCTACGCGGCAACGGATGAGCTTCATCAGTACTTCGTTCCCGGACGCGCTTGCAGGCTCTTCGACGTCGGCGTCGACTCTCTCGGCGCGCTTTGCGGAATACTTGCCGTCTGCGCTGTGCGCTCCCTCGTGCGGCGAGTAAAACATCGTTAACAATACTTACCCGTGCGCCGCTCGGCGTGCGGTACGGAGGTCTTATGGATAATATCAAAAAGAATTTTAAGACTCCCCCGTCGGAATATCGCTCCGCACCTTTCTGGTCGTGGAACGACGTTATGGACGGCGAGGAGCTCTCGCGTCAGCTTCGTGACTTCAAGGCTCACGGCATCGGCGGCGCGTTCGCTCACCCGAGAGTCGGAATGGTTACGGAATACCTCTCCGAGGACTTCTTCAAGGCTTGGGGCGACGCGCTCGAGACCGTCAAAGAAGAGGACATGAAGCTTTATATCTACGACGAAAACGCGTGGCCGTCTCTTATGGCCGGCGGACTTGTTACAAAGCTTGATCGCGACACGTCCGTCGTCCACGTTAAGAACAGACCCGTTCCCGCTTCAAATCCCGGAACTTTCCCCGGAAAGATCCTCTTTGCCGCGCCCCTCGTTGGCGGAGTCTACGGGGAGGACCTCACCGCAGTTCCGACCGAGAACTGGCACGAGCACACCGACGGCGACGTTATGGTCTTCTACGAATATCAGGAAAGAGGCGAGATCGTCCCCGACGTCACCAACCCCCGCACGACCGAGCTCTTCATGGAGCTGACCCACGAGGAATATTTCAAACGCTTCGGAGATGAGTTCGGAAAGCACATTCCCGCCATCTTCTCCGACGAGGTCGGCTTCGCGTGCACGCTCCCCTGCTCGAGATTCGTTTACGAGAAGTTCCGCGAGATTGCGGGATATGAGCTGCTCGGCAAATATTTCCCCATTATTAAAGAAGACGCTGTCGGCATCGATACCGACGGACGCTCCTATGAGAAGATCCGCTACGATTACTTCCACACGCTCCACGAGCTCTGGCAGGACAATTTCGTCATTCCCATCGCGAAGTGGTGCGACGAGCACAATATCGCGTGGACGGGTCACGACCATGAGCATTTCTGGCCGCGTTGCTACGGCGGATGCACTCCCGGCGAGATGACGACCTATGAGTACCGCCAGTGGCCGGGCTTCGATCTTCTCCTCTGCAACCACCTGCGCGACACTGCCACGAACTTCGACAAGTACCAGATGTACGAGGTTAGAAGCGCGGCGAACCAGTTCTCGCATCCGAGAACGATCTGCGAGGCTTACGGCGCGGGCGGATATCACTCCACGATGTACGACTACAAGCGACTCGGCGATTATATCATGGTCGGCGGCATCAACGTGCTCTGCCAGCACCTGTCGCTCTATTCTTACCTCGGAAGCGCGAAGCGCGACTGCCCGCAGTCGTTCGATTTCAGACAGCCGTGGTGGGACGAGTACACCGACATGGCGGACTACTTCGCGAGAACTTCGTATATCCTCTCGCAGGGTAAGATGGAGCAGAGAATCCTTCTTCTCAACCCCTACACCGCCTCCTACACTGTAGCGGGCGAAAAGCAGGTCGGAAGCATCGATCACGGACTCGACGTGCACTGCGTAAAGAACCCCGATATGACCGACTTCCTCACCGCTGTCAGCGATATGACCGACGAGCAGTGGGAGTTCGACCTTGCCGACGAGTTCTCGATGAGCCGTCACGCATCCGTCGAGGGCAAGCTCTTCCGCGTCGGAGATATGACCTACGACACCGTCGTGATCTCCCGCGACATGACCGATATGCGCCGCTCCACGGCACGCCTTATTTGCGACTTCGCCGCAGCGGGCGGACGTGTCGTGCTCACCGATGCCACACGCGACAGCGTTGCACGCCGTATCGAGGGCGTTGAGGGAGACGCGCTCGGCGCAGAAGTCCGCGCACTCGGCGAGACCGTCGACGGTGCCGAGAACCTCTGCAAGTACTTCGAGAGCATATATAAGAGAAGAATTTCGTCAAGCGCGCCTTGGAGAACGGGAATCCAGCACCTCAGACGCGCAATCGGCGACGGCCGCGTCGTTTACTACATCGTAAACCACAGCCTCGGCGAGCCCTTTGACACGACTCTCACCATCGAGGGACAGGACGCGTGCCTGTGGGATCTCTACACGGGAGAGAGCGTCGGACTTCCCTATACAGTAAACTCCGACGGCACGGTAAGCTTCCCGCTCACGCTCGAAAGATGCGGCGCGGCACTTATCGTCATCGGCGACGGTGCCGAGAGCACCGCTCCCAGCGCGGCGGCAGTTAAAAATATCACGCTCACTCGCGAGAATATCGCAGCGGAGAGCGAAAACTCCTTTAATATCGACCACGTGTCCCTCCGTTGCGACGGAGTCGACCCCGCGCTCAGATACTACCTCGACGCGCGTGCGAATATCTACCACGCAAGAGGCTTCGAGCACGGACTTCCGTGGAGCGGCATTCAGCTTGAGACGAAGTGGCTCGACAGAAATGCCGATTACGATGAGTCCTCCGCGTTCTCCGTCGTTTATCCGTTCACAATAAAGGCGGGAGTTCTCCCGACACGCCTGACGGCCGTCGTCGAGCGTCCCGAGCTCTGGCACGTGCTCGTTAACGGCACGGAGGTCAAGCCTTTCGGTGCGGACAGACTCGACCGCGGCATGGGAGACTTCGATATCTCCGAGCTCGTTCATGAGGGCGAAAACGAGATCACGCTTCACGCCGATGTGTTCAACGTGCTTTGCGAGATCGAGCCGGTGCTCATCAGAGGTGACTTCTCCGTCGTTCGCCACGGTGCTCGATTTGCAATCGCTCCCGAAAAAGCGGCGACAATGGGCGACTTCTCCGACTTCGGCAGAGTCTTTTACGACGGTGCCGTCAAGTATACATACAAAGCAACGCTCGACTCCGCTGTCGAGACCGCTCGACTTGAGCTCGGCGACTTCGACGCGACCGTCGTTTCGGCTACGGTCAACGGAAACTACGCCGGATTTGTCGGAATGGAGGGCGGACGCTTCCTCGATATCGCAAAATACCTCACGGCGGGCGAAAACGAGATCACGCTCCGCGTCTGCGCGAGCCTGAGAAATCTCTACGGCCCTCACGTCGAGTATAAGGATCACTCGCCTTACGAGTGGTACTTCACTGAGGATCACGAGTACACGGCGGATGAGTACGAGTTCAGCCGCTACGGCCTCTTTGAAGACCCGACGCTCACGGTGTCCGAGCACTGATTTTCGTATTCCATTTTAAAATTTCCAATATATAAGGAGAAAAAACGATGAAAACAAACTTTTGGCGCAGAACATTATCCCTTGTTCTGACGGCGGTTATGGTAATGTCGCTTTGCGCTGTCGGAGCGACCGTATCTGCCGACGCCAAGAAAGAGCTCTTCTCGGACGGTTCGTTCAAGGTGCTCTTTATCGGAAACAGCGCGTCCGATGACGCAACCGACTCCGGCTATCAGCAGGACAGTAAGACATGGGAGATCATGAAGAGCATGGTCGGCGACGACGTTGACGTTGAACTCGGCCTTTGCTGGAGCGGCGGAAAGACGATGGCATGGCACGCTACCGTCGCGGCTTCCGGTGAGTCAAGCTACACATTCATGTTCAACAACAACAACAATTGGCAGCATATCGGAACGACTACTTCCGAGTATGCTCTCAAGTACACCGACTGGGACGCTGTCATCATCCAGCCGTGGGGCCTTGAGGTAACTCGCGGTAAGGCCACATACGCCAACGGCGAGGCCGAGGAGTACATAAACATCGAGGACTCCGTGTCCTATATGCTCGACCACGTAAAGAAGAACGCACCGAGTGCCGATATTTACTACTATCACATCTGGGCGACTACCAAGGAGTACACAAAGCTTGACGCAGAGCGCGAGACATACACGAAGATCTGCAACTACACTCGCATCGCGGAGAAGTGCACGGGAAGCGAGACCGGCGCGACATTTACGGGAGTCATCCCCGCAGGTGCGACCGTTCAGGCTCTTCGCGGCACATACCTCGGACTGCTCGATGTCAACAATGACGCATCGGTCATCGACCACACCACCGACCCGAACATGGGTATCCAGCGTGACGCGGTCCATATGTCCTTCTGCATCGGCCGCTACGCTGTAGGTCTTACTTTCGCCGAGGGTCTTATCCCCGAGGAGGCAAGAGCCGAATACTACATCCTTCCCGATCTTCGCACATCTCAGGTCGCAGGCGAGATGCCTATGGAGTACCAGGATATGATCTGCGAGGCGGTTGAGGCGGCTTACGCTTCGATGGAGCTTGACAAAAAGTACGAAGTGGCACCTCTCGAGGGCTACGAGCACTCTCCGATCTCCACCATCACGGCAGGTCTTGAAGAGTATTACTACACCGTTCCCGCTGAAAACGACGTTGCCGGTCTTGAGAAAAGCTGGGAGGATGTCCTCTTCTACGGCACCGCATACGACATTGTCGGCGACGTTACCGTAACCGGAAGCTATACTCCCCCCGCACACGGCAAGTATACCGAGATCACAGGTACGGTCAACTACCGCCACGGCTACCTCACCGGCAGCGCAAACATCAAGGGAATGGCAGTCGGAAATGTCGACGTCACCTTTAAAGCGAACGAGGGCGGCGAGTTCTTCTTCAACGATGAGATCGTCACACCCGGTGCCGACGGTACTACCTTTAAGTTCCGAGGCGGAGACATTGCAGTGATTGCGGCTATCCCGAACCTCGGCTACAGACTGAAAGAGCTCAAGGTAAACGGAAACGCCATTGAAGAGCTCATCTACATGGACGTCGTCTCCGAAAATCTCGTCTTCGAGGCGGAGTTCGAGAAGATCGTTCTCCCCTTTAAGGACGTAAAGGCGAAGGCGTGGTACTACGATGACGTAATGTACGTTTATTCGTGGGAGCTCATGAACGGTATGACAAAGACGAAGTTCGAGCCCAATACCGAGATGAGCCGCGCGATGCTCGTTACCGTTCTCTGGAGAATGGTCGGCGAGCCCGAGGCCGAAGAAAATGTCGAGCTTCCCTTTACCGACCTCAAGTACAACTGGTATCGCGACGCCGTAACGTGGGCGTACAGCAATAATATCGTCAACGGAGTCACAAAGACAACATTCGAGCCCGACTCGAACATCACGCGTGAGCAGACGGCGGCGATCTTCTACAGATTTGCCGAGTACTGCAGTTATGACGTAACGGTCGACAGCTCGGATACACCCGATCTTCCCGACTTCAACAAGATCCGCGAGTACGCGCGTGATGCGGCTCGTTGGGCATATTCAAACCAGATCATCACAGGCACGAAAGACGGCGGCAAGGTCACATTCGATCCTCGCGGCAACGCGACTCGCGCGCAGGTTTCGGCAATGCTCAGACGCTTTGCCGAAATGCAGTGATAATATTTAAGTAAAAGCGTTATGTCGCGGAGGGGATAATAATATTATTCCCTCCGCCTCGCATAAACGAAGAAAGTTTTTGATATGAACAAATTAAAGATACTTCACGTTCTCACCGATACGAACATCGGCGGCGCGGGCACGCTCCTTGTCAACTACCTGCACTGCTTCGACCGCGAGAAGTACGACATCGCCGTGTGCCTGCCGCGCGGCGGCGAGCTCATTCCTCTCGTCGAGGCGGAGGGCTATCGCGTGATCGAGCTCGAGCACGGCCGCGACAAATCGTTTGAAATGTCCGCGCTTCGCGACTACACACAGCTTTTCAGACGCGAAAAGCCCGACATCGTGCACACGCACTCCGCGTTCTCCGCAAAGCTCGCGGCGTACATCGCGGGAGTGAAAAGCCGTATCTATACGCGCCACTGCGCATTTGAAATGCCGCGCCGCCTGACGAGCTTCCCCGGCCGTCAGATAAACGGATTTATAAACAACACTCTCGCCACGCGCATAGTGGCAGTCGCCGCCGCGGCACGCGACAATCTCACCGAGACGGGTGTTTCGGAGAAAAAGATCACCGTTATAA
>CAYWTG010000055.1:0-9116 GCA_964461155.1 uncultured Ruminococcus sp. | reverse complement strand
CCCGAATGCCGTCCCGCTTACAGAGAGCGTCTTGTCGAGTATCTCACGGCTAACAGCGACAAGCTCTGCGACACCTGCAAGGCAAGACTCGAAGCAAACCCGCTTCGCATACTCGACTGCAAAAATCCCGACTGCAAGCACATAGCCGAGGCCGCGCCGAAGTCTATCGACCACCTCTGTGACGAATGTGAGCACCACATGGAAACTCTCAAAGAGCTTCTCGACGCGGCAGGTATCGAATATGAGATCGACACGCACATCGTCCGCGGACTTGACTACTATACTCGCACGGTATTCGAGTTTATATGCGAGGGAATCGGCGCACAAAGCACCGTTTGCGGCGGAGGACGCTACGACGGACTTATGGAGCAGCTCGGAGGACCCGCTCAGCCCGGAATCGGCTTCGGCATGGGTATCACGCGTCTGCTCATGGCTATGGAGCAAAGCGGTGCGGAGTTCCCCGCGCGCCGCACTCCCGCGCTTTACATCGCATCTCTCGGAGAGCGCGCCTGCATTGAGGCAAACCGCATAACTGCAAATCTCCGCCGCGACGGCATTATCGCCGAGTGTGACGTGATGGGACGCAGCCTCAAGGCGCAGATGAAATATGCCGACAAGCTCGGCGCGAAGTTCGTTCTCATCATGGGCGACAGCGAGCTCAAAAGCGGACGCGCGCTCATTAAGGATATGACAAACAGCTCGCAGTGTGAGATCGAGATCGCCACTGCCGCTGACTTCATAAAGCAAAATCTGTAATTTCCCGAAAGGATTTAGGTATAAATAAAATGACTTCATTTGAAAAGACCGACAAAAGAACTCATTACTGTACTGAGCTCGGACGCGAAAACATCGGACAGAGAGTCAACGTGCTCGGCTGGTGTCAGCGTCAGCGTGACCTCGGCAGTCTTATATTCATAGACCTGCGCGACAGAAGCGGAATCATTCAGCTCGCATTCGACGAAAACACCGATCGTGCGATATTCGACGACGCTTTCGGCGTTCGTGCGGAGTATGTGCTTGCCGCATCCGGTATCGTTCGCTCGAGAGGCGAGGGTGCCGTAAACCCCAATATGAAGACGGGAGAGATCGAGATCGCCGTCGACTCGTTCAAAATTCTCTCCGAGGCTCAGACGCCTCCTTTCGCAATCGTTGCGGGAAGTGATGTAAAGGGCGAGCTTCGTCTGACTCACAGATACCTCGACCTGCGCCGTCCCGATCTCCAGGGCAACATCATAGCACGTTCCAAGATCGTGAATATCGCACGCAACTATTATGCCGAGAACGGCTTTATCGATATAGAGACGCCGAACCTCATCAAACCGACTCCCGAGGGAGCGCGTGACTACCTCGTTCCGAGCCGTGTTCATCCCGGCAAGTTCTATGCCCTGCCCCAATCTCCTCAGCTTTACAAGCAGCTTCTCATGTACGCGGGCTTTGACCGCTATTTCCAGATCGCGCGTTGCTTCCGCGACGAAGACCTCCGCGCAGACCGTCAGCCCGAGTTTACTCAGATCGACCTTGAGATGTCTTTCAGCGACGAGGACGATATCATAGCAATGAACGAGGGCTTCCTCAAGCGCATCTTCGACGAGTTTATGCATATGCCGCTTGAAACTCCGTTCCCCCGCATGACCTACGCAGAGGCTATGAGACGCTACGGCTCCGACAAGCCCGACACGCGTTTCGAGATGGAGCTTTGCGACATTTCCGACACCGTTCGCGACTGCGGCTTTGCTGTTTTCTCCGGCGCTGTTGCGGCAGGAGGCTCCGTTCGCGGAATCACGGTTCCCGGCGGCGCATCCATGTCTCGTAAAGAGATCGACGCTCTCGTTGAATTTGTAAAGACATACGGCGCTCGCGGACTCGCTTGGTATAAGAACGCCGCTTCCGGTGCATCTTCGTCTTTCGCGAAGTTCCTCAGCGAGGACGAGACAAGTGCTATTCTCACGGCTATGAATGTCGGCGAGGGAGACCTTGCACTCATCGTTGCCGATAAGAACAGCGTAGTATTCGACGCTCTCGGCGCACTCCGTATCCACGTTGCGAAGAAGCTCAACATGATCGACAAGTCGAAGTTCAACTTCCTTTGGGTCACCGAGTTCCCGCTTCTCGAGTACAGCGAGGACGACGGACGCTTCTATGCTAAGCATCACCCCTTCACAATGCCCTTTGAGGAGGATATTCCTCTTCTTGATACAGATCCCGCCGCTGTTCGCGCAAGAGCATACGATATCGTACTCAACGGTACCGAGCTCGGCGGAGGTTCCATCCGTATTCACACGACTGAGACTCAGAAGCTTATGTTCAAGTCGCTCGGAATCGGCGATGAGGAAGCGGAAGAAAAGTTCGGCTTCTTGCTCGAGGCTTTCAAGTACGGCGTTCCCCCGCACGGCGGTCTCGCATTCGGACTTGACAGACTCGTTTGCCTGTTGCTCGGCCTTGAGGACATCCGCGACGTTATCGCATTCCCGAAGGTTCAGAATGCGTCTGAGCTTCTCTCGAAGTGCCCCGCTGCGGCAGACCCGAAGACGCTCGAGGAGCTCTGCATCGCAGTAACCGCAAACGAAAACGACGAATAATTATCACGACGTCATTTTAATATCGAAAGGATTACATACAAATGAAACACAGAGTAGGATTTATAGGTTTTGACGGAATGGGAAGCGGCTACCACTTTGACGTAGCGCGCGACAGAAGCGACGTTTGCGACGATCTCGCACCCGTTGCCGTATATGATGTTCGTGAATCTCAGAGAGAGCTCGCTCGCTCCCGCGGCGTTATCGCTTACGACAATCTCGAAGATCTTCTTGCAAACGACGAGATCGACGTTGTAGTCGTAGCCACCCCCAACCAGTTCCACTGCGAACTCACCTGCAAGGCACTTGAGGCCGGCAAGCACGTTGTATGCGAGAAGCCCGCAGCAATGTCCCCCGCCGAGTTCGAGAAGATGGTCGAGACATCTAAGAAGACCGGCAAGCTCCTCTTCATTCACCAGAACAGACGCTTTGACCGCGACTTTATGCTTCTCAAGCACGCGATCGACACCGGCCGTCTCGGTAAGGTTTACAACGTCAACAGCAACTTCTGCGGCGGTCTTATGACAGGCTGGAGAAGCTTCAAGGATCACGGCGGCGGAATCTTCTACGACTGGGGCGTTCACCTTCTCGACCAGATCGTATACCTCTTCGACGAGCCCGTTAAGAGCGTATATGCCGATCTCAGATGTGAGAAGGCAGGCGAAGTTGATGACCGTTCCACTGTCGAGATCATATTTGAGAGCGGCAGACGCGCACGTGTGACCGTATGCGGCTCGTTCCTTGCACCGTACAATCGCTTTGAGGCTTACGGCGAAAAGGGAGTTCTGTGGATGGACGACATCTATGCAGAGCACGCTACACTCCGCGCCGCAAGTGAGGCACACTGGGAGTCTGAGATGACATTCGCTTATAACGAGAACGGTGCTTACGAGCGCGAAGAGCGTCATCTTGAGGAAAATCTCTCGAGAATCACACTTCCCGACGATATGCCCACACTCTCTCAGGACTGGGCAAGTCACCTCTACCGCAATATTTTCGATACTATCGACGGTAACGCTGAAATGATCGTTAAGCACGAGCAGGTAATGACTGTCCTTCGTATTATCGAGGCGGCATTCAAGTCCTCCGAAACCGGCGAGATCATAAAGTTCTGATAAAGTAACACGAAAACGCTCCGTCGCAACCTAATGGCGGAGCGTTTTCTTATTTAGACTACTCTTTTACGACGGTGAATAGCATGACTTTTGACAGCATAAGCTTTACGGAAGCTCTGTTTGCGAGAGCAGACTCGGATCTATACCGAAAGAACCTGATAAAGACTGATTTTTCACGTGGCGAGTACTGTCGAGCCCGTCTCGCGACGAAAAGTCGCGGTAGCTTTATCGGAGTATTCTTAGACAAGCGCGGCCGTTATATTGACGAGATATTTTTGAGCAGAGACTATCTGATGTGCGATTGGGTCGTCGCAAAGCTCCTGTCTTTCGCAGAAAGATTTAACGCAGCATACGTATTCTTAGGTCGCCGTGATGCTCACGAGTCATATGACGCGCTATGTGCCTCTGCGGTCTATATCTTTGACAGGCTTGACATCCGCTCGTATGATTTTCTCGGCTATTATCTCGTGACACCGTGTGACCACGTAAATCTTCTCCCCGAAAGGCACGAAATTGAAGAAACAAATTAAAAGAATCATCGTTATCATGTACCTTGTCGCGCTTTCGATAATACTGTTTTGTCGAAAGCCCGACGGACTCGGTATCGGGCTGTCGCAAATCGCGACGCGGCTTCAAACATCGGTAAATATGCGACCGTTCAAAACATTGGACGGATACTTCAGCGCAATAGCGTTCGGCGGTATCGGCTCGAAGCTTTACTGCTTGAACATATACGGAAATGTCTTGCTCTTTTGTCCGCTCGGGGTGATCTTTTCGCGGAAACTAAAAGTCTTTCCAGCGATACTATCGCTTCTTGCCGCGATCATCTCAGCAGAACTGCTACAGCTTGTCTTAGGAGTCGGACGCGCGGATATTGACGATGTGATACTCAACTTCGTCGGCGCACTTTTAGGATATTTCATCGCACGTGCGGCGCGAAAGATCAAAGACTCACAATAACGCAAAAAGATCACCCGAAAGCGCGCATCTGACGCGCTGGCGGGTGATCGTATTTTTTAGATTCTGTCGCTGTCGCGGAACTGCAAAGCGTAAAGTTCGCTGTACATTCCTCCGCGCTTCATGAGTTCCTCGTGAGTTCCGCGCTCCGAGATCACTCCGTCGGTCACGACTGCGATCTCGTCGGCGTTTCGCACTGTGGAAAGACGGTGTGCTACGACGATAGTAGTGCGTCCGCGGCACAGCTCGTCGAGAGCAGACTGGATGAGAAGCTCTGTCGTGTTATCAAGCGCGCTCGTGGCCTCATCAAGGATAAGTATCGCGGGATCCTTCAAAAATACTCGCGCTATGCTGATCCTCTGCTTTTGTCCGCCCGACAGCTTGACTCCGCGCTCACCGATCTGCGTGTCGTATCCGTCGGGGAGCGTCATGATATAGTCGTGGATGTTGGCGCATTTCGCGGCGTTTATCATTTCTTCCTCACTCGCCGTGGGGCGTCCGTACATTATATTGTCGCGGATCGTGCCGACGAACAAGAATACATCCTGCTGAACGATACCGATATTTCGTCTGAGCGATTCAAGCGTGATCTCACGCGTATCAACGCCGTCGATGAGGATCGAACCGCCATCTTTGTCAAGCTTGTAAAACGCGGGGAGAAGGTGGCACAGCGTCGTCTTTCCGCCGCCTGACGGGCCGACGAGCGCGATCTTGCGTCCGCGTTCGACCGAGAGATCGATCCCGCGCAGAACTTCCTTTGAATCACCGTAGGAATACGTGACGTTGCGGTACTCGATATTTCCCTTAACATTTTCGAGAGTGCGTTTGTCGCTTTCGTCTTCCTCGGGCGGGACGTCCATGATCTCGCAGAAGCGTCTGAATCCGCTGACGCCGTTTTGGAACTGCTCCATAAAGCTGATGAGCGTCGTAACGGGATTTATAAAGAGGTTGACCGAAACGATGAACGTGGAATAGTCTCCGAACGATATCTTACCCGAATAAAGGAACAGACCGCCCGCGATAAGTATGAAGACGTTGAAGATATCCGTTATAAAGGTCGTCGACGAATGGAAGCGCGCCATGGCCTTGTATGCCGCGTGTGATGAGTCGACAAACTCACGGTCACCGATTTTAAACTTCTCAATCTCGAGCTCGTCATTGGTGTACGCCTTGGTGACACGGATTCCCGTAACGCTGCTCTCGACGGCGGCATTTATCGTCGCGTTGCTCTTTCGACGCGCGTCAAAGGCGGAGTTCATGGCCTTTCTGAAATAAAACGTAGCAACCATCAAGACGGGTACACACGAAAAGACGATAAGGGTCAGAGTGAAATTGATCGTCGAGAGATACGCGAACGAGAGGATTATCATCACGCTGCTTATGATGAGGTTTTCGGGGCCGTGATGAGCGAGCTCAACGACCTCGAAAAGGTCACTTGTAAGTCGAGTCATAATGCGACCGGTCTCGTTGTCGTCGAAGAACGAAAACGGGAGCTTTTCGAGGTGAGAAAAGAGGTCAAGACGCATTCGTGACTGCATCTTTACGCCGATGATATGTCCGTAATACTGGACAAAATAGCGAAGAAGCATTCGGATGATATAAAGGATGAGCACGACCACACCCGCGATAACGATAGTGTGATACATTTTCTGCGGAATGTAGATGTTAAGCATCTTATTCGTGACTATGGGATAGACCATTCCGATGAGAGATATGAGCAATGACGCGGCCATATCGAGCGTAAGCATCAGGCGATGATCTTTGTAATAGCTTAAAAATCTTTTCAGCATTACGTATTCCTCCGTTTTCGAAGCTTTTAAATATCCTATTAATTATAAAGCTTTTTTGGACTTTAGTCAATGGGCAAAAGCATCAAATCACGCGCTTCGGCGACGAAAAATGACACTTTTGACTCTGCGCTATAGTATTATCGAGCTTCTCGACAGCTTTCAGACACTCAGGTTCAAACGAATAAAAAGCAGAGAGCAACGCGGACAAAAAGCTCCGTTTTGCTCTCTGTTTGATGATTTTAAATCGTTATCAGATAACGAACTGCTCCATGTATCTCTTGCTGAGCACTAGAGACGCTTCTACTCTCTCGCGGCTTCCCTCGAATGCCTTGTCCTCAACCTCGATGCAGGTGTATCCCTCATAACCGATATCGGTGAGTGCGGATACATACTTACCCCAATCAACGTCGCCGAGTCCGGGGAGCTTCGGAGACATCCACTTGAGGGGAGTTGCCATGATGCCGTGCTCGTTGAGGCGGTCGCGATAAACCTTGATATCCTTGTAGTGAACGTGGAAGATCTTGTCCTTGAACTCGTAAATGGGCTTGATGTAATCGATCATCTGCCATACGAAGTGGGACGGGTCATAGTTAAGACCGAAGTTGTCGCTCGGGATGATGGAGAAAAGCTCTCTCCAAATAGCGGGAGTGGTTGCGAGGTTCTGTCCGCCCGGCCACTGGTCGTTTCCGAAGAGCATGGGGCAGTTCTCGATAGCGACCTTAACGCCCTTCTCTTCCGCAAACGCGATGATAGCCGGCCAAACCTTCTTGAACTCCTCGATATTCTCTTCGACGGTCTTCTTCTGCATTCTTCCGACAAAGGTTGTGACCATGTTTACGCCGAGAAGAGAGGACATATTGATAACCTTCATGAGGTGATCGATGTTAGCCTGTCTCTTTTCGAGGTCGGAGTCGAGATTGTTCGGGTAGAAAGCGAGAGACGAGATCTCAACGCCCTTTTCGGACGCGTAATTTTTGATGTAGTTAACATATTCGTCGCTGGTGTCGTCGACATTGATGTGAGATACGCCTGCGTATCTTCTCTCGGCCTTTCCTGCGGGCCAGCAAGCGACCTCAACGCACTCAAAGCCCATCTTAGCGGCTGTGTCCATCATTTCCTCGAAAGAATATGTATCGAGGATTGCACTGACAAATCCAAGTTTCATAAAAATCTCCGTTCTGCCGCACACGCGGCGTTGAATTTACATTAATTATACAGCATATCGTCTGTGAAGTCAACAGCGATTTGCTTAAAGCTCGTATCTTCCCTCGATCGCGCGGCGCAGTGTCATGTCGTCGGCATACTCGAGATCTCCTCCGACCGGTACTCCGTTTGCGATGCGCGAAACCTTGATGCCGAGCGGACTGATGAGGCGCGATAGATACATCGCTGTTGCCTCGCCTTCGACTGTCGGGTTTGTCGCGAGGATGACTTCGGACACGTCGGTCGTGTTCAGACGCACGAGAAGCTCGCGTATTTTAAGGTCATCGGGTGACACACCTTTCATCGGGGATATCGCTCCGTGAAGGACGTGGTATGTACCGCTGTAGTGACCTGTGTTTTCTATCGCAGTTACCGCGCGCGGGTCTTCCACCACGCAAATAACAGACGAATTTCGGCTCGGAGACGAGCATATTTTACACGTTTCGGTATCTGAAATGTTCTGGCAGGTATTGCAGAGCACGAGCTCGGTCTTTACTGCTATTATAGCCTCGGCGAATTCACGCGCCTCCTCCTCGGTAAATCCGAGAACGCAAAACGCGTAACGCATAGCCGATTTCTTACCGACTCCGTCAAGCCTGCGAAACATATCCGCGAGCCGTTCTATCGGTTCTATGTGTTCGTTCATCAGAACAGGCCGGGGATCGATCCCATGTTGAGAGAGCCTGTGATCTTGCCCATCTCGTCGTTGTTCGTCGAGCTGACTTTCTTTATTGCCTCATTTACACCCGCGACAAGGATATCCTGGAGCGTTTCGATATCGTCGGGATCGACGACCTCGGGGTCAATCGTTATATCGCTGACCTCAAGCTTACCGTTTATTTTGATGGTAACGACTCCGCCGCCCGCGTTGATCTCGTACTCTCTCGAGTCAAGATCCTCCTGAAGAGACGCCATGTCTTCCTGCATCTTCTGAGCCTGCTTTATCATTCCCTGCATATTTGACGGGCCGCCGCCCATTCCCTTGGGTAATCTTGCTTTCATTATTTTTGATCCTTTCGGTATATTTTCTTATATTCGTGTGAGGACGCGTTAAAGCTCCTCGATCTCATCGATCAATTGCCCCTCATCCGAGATATTATCGGCACATTCAACTTTGATGACAACATCGGCTTCGCTGCTACCTGTGATAACAAGTGCCGCAGACAGCGTTTCAAGCGACTCGGCACGCGCCAAAACGCCTTCGCTGAATCTGTCGGGAACTCGGAGTATCACGCGGTGTCTGTCGTGAGAGACATAAAACTCACCCTTTGAGGCAAATCCGCGAAGCATGGGATCGAGCGACGAAATTTTCTCGATAAGCTCACTTTTGTCGGTCACTCGCTTCCACGTATCGCGTTTGGTTGCAGGCGCGGGTTTTATGGGCTCATCGTTTTTTTTCATCGTAACTTGTTCGCTTGATTTTGTCTCCTGCGGTGACGGCATTTCAAAATCGTCATCCGAAGACTGCACGGACT
>CAYWTG010000054.1:0-9220 GCA_964461155.1 uncultured Ruminococcus sp. | reverse complement strand
CTGAGGAGCTCTTCAAGAAGGCTGAGGCTAACGCTAAGGCTAAGTACGAGAGACTCACAAAGTACGGCAAGCTTTACGAATAATAAAATCTCTGCCGCGAGCAGGGAGACAAAACGCGCCGCCCGAAAAGGGCGGCGCGTTTTTGCTGTGTGATAAAGTCGAGCTCTTACCGAGGCTTGTTATCTGTATCAAAGCTTTCCGAAAACGCAGATGAAAAAAGGCGAGGCTCACCTTTCCGGACAGTGAGTCTCGCCTTTTTCGGAAGTTTATTCAGAACTTTGAATATGAAGTGCGTGAGCCGAAATGCTCGTGCGAAATCCTCTCTCAGCCGAAGCTCGGCTTTCAAAAACGGATCCGATTTAATAAAACGGGCAAGGCGCGACTTAGCCGTGCGGCCTTTTAAATCGGCTCGGTAAGCATCCTCGGAAATCAGCTTAATACAGCGTGTCGTGAATGCGGTTCTTCGTGTACTCGAAATCAAACGTGACGACGGAGTCTGTGCCGTTGATCCATCCGTATCCGTATGCGTCGCTGAACGGTACATTGTACGATTCCATCGAGATCGAGCCGCCCGTGACGACGGATGAGACGAGCGATACCATAGTGGTAAAGGGGATGTTCGTGCGCACCATCTTCAGCGCGTGGTCGAGCATTCCGAGAACCTCCGACAGCTCAATGCCGCTTCGCATCTTGCTTATTACCGCGCTGACGACGTCGCGCTGACGACGCGTGCGTCCGAAGTCGCTGTCGAGTGAGCGGTTGCGGCAGTGGATGAGCGCGGTCGTACCGTCGAGATGATACGTTCCGTCGCTCGAGCCGACGCCCATGTAAACGGCCTCCGCGGCAGTGAGCGGAACGTCGACGCCGCCTATGTAGTCAATGAAGTTTTTCGTGCCGTTGAAGTCGATGACGACAAAGCGTTGTATGTCGAGGTCGAAGCACTGATTTATCGTGTTGATCGTCGAGCCGATGCCGTAGCGGATATACGCCCAGTTCAGCTTGCCCCATCCGTAGCCCTCGATCGGAACGTATGAGTCGCGCAAGAACGACATCAGCTTTACCGTGCCCGCCGATTTGTTGTACGATACGACGATCATGACGTCGCTGAGTCCGCGATGCTTCGATACGTCGCGTGCGTCCGTGCCGACGATGAGGAAGTTTTCGACATTCGGGTCTTTCTGCGCGACCTTGTAGATCGGCACGCCGCCGTACACGCTCACGGCGTCCGCATCCATAAAGGATTTCGAGCCGTCGTACACGTCCTGCGGCACGTCGTCGTCATCACCGCTCGGCGTGTATATCTCGTCCGGCAGAGTTTCAGGAGTGTCGCCGACGACGTTGTCCGTGTCATCGGGCTCCGTCACGGGCTCGGACTTGAGCTCGGGCTGTTCGGGCGGCAGATACGTGTCCGTCCTGGAGACGATCTCCACCTCTTCAAACGAAGTCGAGTTGTATTTGTGCATGAACGCGAGAATGACCGCCGCGAAAGCGAGGATCACGGCAAGCAGTACCGACAATACAACGATGACCACGCGCTTTATGATCTTCTTTTTCTTTTTATCCATTTCACGAACCTCTAAAAAATTGAAGTCTTTACCTTATATTATACTCCGTTTCGGACGAATGTCAAGCTTTTTCCCAATTCGGCGAATTTTGGCTGACGGAAAATGTAAACATTAAGATAAGTTGACGATACCTATTGTAAAATTACCGAAAAACAGATATAATATTGTATAACAGGGGAAGTGTTTGTTCCCCGGCAGCTTGAAAGAGAGGCTGACCCGATTTGAAAAATAAAGATGAAAGAACAAAGATAAATAATACAGTTCCCACGAGAAAAGATCGTGAAAACGGCGCGTTTGACGACGAGCTGTTCTTGAGCGATATTTTCAAAGCCGAGGACGAGCGAAAGGCGCGTCGCGCAGATGATACGGTGACTCACGTCGGCGAAAACAGAGCGCGGACGAATGAAAAAAGCTCCGACGGCGATTTTCTCTCGCCCGACGAGATCGACGCGTTCTTCGAGGAAATCAAAAAGCGTCCCGCGCACGACGACATGACTGTTGTGAGATCGGACGAGTTGAGCATACCGTCATTTTCGGACGAGATCGCGCCCGAGAGCACGCTTTTGCCGATCGAGGATCTCGTGATCACGAGCGAGAGCGACGAGTCGAATATCGCACCCGAGCCGATAGCGGCGTTCGTCACAACTGACGAGCCCGTGATGCCCGATAGTTCTGATGCTTTGAGAGAGCTCGCTCGAGATGACGCGCAAGGCGAAGTGCCGCGTGCGAAAAGGCGCAAGAGGTCGCGCGAGGCGAAAGCGCGTAGGGGCGAGGCAGTCCGCGAGAGCGCACCCGCAGAGGCGGCAGTCGAGCTTTCGGCAAGCGAGGCAAGTGCGGCGTCGGGATCGTCAAGTACTGCGGCAAGTGCGGCCGAAACGGCGGCCCAAATGGCGTCCGGAGCGGTAGCCGGTGCGGCGATAAATGCGGCAACAAACGCGGTGAGCGCGGCATCCGACGCAGTGCACGTTGCGAAAAACGTCGCCGAGCTCGCCGCAGAGAGCGCAAAAACGAGTGGTAGCGTCGCAGAACTCACCGAAGCGGCATCAAGTGTAGCGGATCCGGCGCAGAGCGAGACGCACGTTCCGGAGCGCGGCGCGGAGCAGGGCAGAGCCGATAAAGGCAAAAAGGGAAAATCAAAGCGCGACGCGAAAGCCGAAAAGCGTGTAGCAGCGGATAAAGCCGAGTCCGCCGACGAAACAAAAGAGGCCGCGAACGAAACAAGAGAGGCCGTCAAGGGAACAGTTGAGCCCGAAAGCGGAGTAAAAGAGTCCGCCGACGGAATGATAGCTGCTGCGAACGGAACAAAAGAGCGCGATAGCGGAACAATAGGAGCCGTAAGCGGAATAAAAGAGCCTCCGAGCGGAACAATGCCGAAGCGCGAAGACAAAAAGCCCAAGCGCGCGAAAGATGCGGCGCGGAAGATAAAGAAAAAGGTCGAAGTGATCGCCGAAGCCTCGGGGATCTACGTTCCGCAGGACGCGGAAAGTCACCGCGACGGTGCTCGAGCGGCAGACGATCGCGAGTCCGCGACCGCTCAAACGCAGACTCGCGAGCGCACGTCGTTTGAAAAGGACGTCGACGCTCTCACATACGAGCAGACCGGCTCGACTTTCCCGCGTGAGGCCAAGAAGACGAATTTCTTCCGCCTTGCGACATTGGTCGTGTGCGCCTGCGTGTTTGTGTACTGCATACAGTTTATCGCAAATAACCTCTATGAAAAATATAAAAGCGACTCCGTGTACAACGAGATAAACAGCGGACTCGAGTTTAACATCCCCGGCAGCGTCGTCGAGGGCGGCATCGTCTCGCTTCTCAAGCCCGACAGCGTCGGCGTGCAGACTCCGACAATGGAGGACATAATAAAGAACGGCGTGTCCGATTCGATCGTCACGGGCGCGCATTCCGCAGAGCTTGCAAAAGTGCGTGCGTCGCTCGAGCATTTGAAGAACATAAACGACGACTTGTACGGCTATATCATGATCCCCGGCACGAACATCAGCTACCCGATAGCGCAGCACGAGAGCGACAACAATTATTATCTCGACCGCGCCTATAACGGTGAGCACCTCGTCAACGGCTCGATCTTCGCGGATGTGAGATGTAACGAGGACGTTATGATGAACTACAACACCGTCCTCTTCGGCCACAACGTAACGTCGGGCTCAATGTTCAATCACGTCAGTATGTTCTTCGACCGCGATTTCTTCGAGAACACGCTGATATATATCTACACCTACGACGGAATATTCGTATATAAACCGTTCTCCATACATGAAGCGGAGTACGACTCGGGATATATCAGAACCGCTTTCCCGACGGTCGAAGATTTTGTGAACTTCGCAAGCGAGCTGCGCGACCTTTCCGACATCAAGAGCGACGTCGAGTTTAAAGCAGAGAGCAGAATCATCACTCTCTCGACCTGTACGAACGGAATCCACACGAGAAGATACGCGCTCCATGCGTACCTTGTCGAACGCATCACCGACTGAGTAAAGGAGTCATTTTGAGTATGAATGCTTGTTCACTTCTCGCCTGCCCCGTTTGCGGCGGCGATATGTGCCGTGATGGCGCGAGCCTGTTTTGCCGCGGCGGCGAAAAGGTGCACACCTACGACGTGGCGCGAGAGGGATATGTGAATCTCCTGCCGCCCGGCAGGGGAAGAAACTCACGCTCCGGCGACGAGGCGGCTATGATCCGTGCAAGAAGCGCGTTTCTTTCGACGGGTGCTTACGACGCGATCCCGGAAAACGTGGCGCGCGCGATATGCGAAAACGTGCACGTGCGCGACGGGCATCCGCTGACGATCATAGACTCCGGATGCGGCGAGGGGTATCACAGCCTCAAGATCGCAAGCTCTTGTGCCGAGTTTTCAGGCGAGCGCGTCATGCTTGTAGGCGTCGACGCTTCAAAATCCGGCACGTCCCACGGAGCAAAACGTGCCGTCGCCGAAAATATGTCGCCGCGCGGCGGAGTCGGGATCGATTTTGATTCGAACGCGCTCGTGTCGTTCGTTACGGGAAACATTTTCTCGCTCCCGGTGAAGAACGAGTCGGCCGACGCCGTCGTCTCCATGTTCGCCCCGCTCGCGTGGGACGAAATGCGCCGCGTGCTCGTCGGCGGAGGAGTTGCGGTAGTCGTCGCTTCGGGAGAGAGACATCTCTACGAAATGCGCGAGATACTTTACGGAAACGTGATAACGAAAAAGCCGTCGGTCACGCCGCCCGAGGGATTTGAAGAGCTCGCGCACAAGCTCGTCGAGTATAAAAAGACGCTCGACGGGCACGAGGTCATAATGTCGCTGTTCGGTATGACACCGTTTTGCTATAATGCGCCACGAGAGGGCGTAAAACGACTCGAGGAAGTTTCAAGCCTCGAGATAACGATCGAAAGCGACATCTTCGTTTTCAGAAAGATCTAACGCCGCGTCGATATTTGCGCCGCGACGATAAACCCACGACAATAAGAAAGAAATTAAGGTAAAGGTAGGGTCATAAAGATGAAAATATCTGTTCTGATCCCAATGTATAACGAGATCACCACCGTCGCGGACACTTCGCGACAGCTCATCGAGTCGCTCGAGAGCTTTTGCGAGAAAAGCGGCGACAGCTACGAGATCATCTTCTCCGATGACGGCTCGAGTGACGGTTGCCGCGACGCCGTTCGCCGCGACATTCCGACCACGCACGGCGAAGTTCGCGTCGTCGTGAGCGAGGAAAATCACGGTAAAGGCTCGGCGGTTCGCCGCGCGGCTCTTGCATCCAGCGGAGACATTGTGCTTTACACGGACTGCGACCTCGCATACGGCACGGACGTGATCGGCGAGGCGGTCGAGCTCATGCGTCGCGAAAACTGCGACATCGTCGCGGGCTCACGCGCGATACATCCCGACGGATATGCGGGATATACATTTATCCGCCGACTCGCGTCAAAGGTGTACGTGCTCGTGCTCACGACATTTGCGGGTTTTCGCCTCAGCGACTCCCAGTGCGGACTCAAGGCCTTTCGCGGATCTTTGGCGAAGCGGATATTCTCGCTCGCCGAGACGGACGGCTGGGCGTTCGATTTTGAACTCTTTTTGCTTGCGAAACGAGAGGGGGCACGCGTGTGCGAGCTTCCCGTGAAGGTCATAAATCACCGCGAGTCGCGCATCAGCGTTTTGAGCGACAGCGTGCGTATGCTCCGCGAGCTCTCGCGCATCAAAAAGAGAGTCGCCGCGCTCGATAAAAAATAATTCACCGAGGGGAGTGCCCTCGGTGAGTGACGTGTCATGCGTAGAAATCGTGATTTCCGACGGTCATGACGTATTGCCTGTTTTCGCTTATCCAAAAGCTGCTTGCGATTTCCGCGTTTATGAAAAAGAGTATCGTCGTGCTGACGCGCTCGCCGTCAAGACATCGTTTCGCCGCTTCGACGCTCTCCGCATCGGGAGTTCGGTATATCTCGCCGTTCGCGACCGGAGTGAACTGTACTCCGCCGCGCCTGTCGAAGACGACACCGTAGACGCTGTTTGGATATGCCGAGCTTGCAACGCGGTTCATGACGACGCTTCCGACGGCAAGCTTTCCGGTCATCGGCTCACCGCGAGCCTCGGCCGAGATTATGCGTGACAGCCAGTACAGCGAGTCCGCGTCGTATTCGCGCTCGTCTTCACCTGATTTTGAAAGAGTCGCGGTGTGCTTTGCGGCGGAATACGCGGTAGAGTAGCCGAAAGCGTCTCCTATCGCGCGAAGCGGGATGTATGTTCGGTCGTTTTCGAGATATACCGTGCCGCGACACGATGCTCGGCGACCGTTTATTGTGACCGAGCCCTCGCCGATGACGGCCTCAAGCTTTAACGACGTGTCCTCGGCGACAGCGCGCCGGTCGGATGACGACCACGTCACGCGCGCACCGTGACTTTCTGAAAACTCGCGAAAGCCGACGTATGTCACGCCGTCCGAAAAAGCGATCTTTCCTCGGTAGTCCTCACGAGCGACGATGACGCGCGGGGCTGTCGATCTTTCAGACGGAGGTGCGGCACCGACTCCGAGTGCACACGCACCTAATACAAGCGCGGCGCAAAGAGTTAAGCCGACGGACTTTAATATTGCAGATTTCATAGTATCATTCCTTTCGTTTTTTGCGTTATCTGCAATATTATTCTATCATTTCAACGCCGATTATTCAACGAACAATATTTGCCTTGACATTTCGGGATATTTTTCCCTTTAAAAGAGGAGTAAAGATGAAAACAAAACTCCTGCGGCTCGTTGCCGCACTGATCACAGTATCTTTATGCGTCATTTCGTGCGCCTCGAATCCGTCGTCCTCGACCGATCCGTCGGAGAGCACCGAACAAACGGGTACCGAGACGTCACGCGTGCCGGAGACTGTCATAAAGCATTCGGGAGACCCGGACAACGAGGTCCGCGCACAGGCGTATCTCGCCTCGCTTCCCGAGCACGACTTCGACGGCGCGTCGTTTATCATAACAGCTCCGGATCCGTTTTTGTTCGAGCCGTCGGAGATCAGCTATATCTCAAAGGATATCTCCGAGCGAAATCGCGCGGTCGAGGAGAAGTATAACGTGACGATATCCGCGGAAAAGTCCGACATCGCCACGATGTACGAGCAGGCGAAAACGAGCGCGGCGGCGGGAATGTTCTATTCTCACGTTATGATAATGCCGCAGATGAACGTGCCCACCTTTGACGGCGCGGGACTTTTGATGAATCTGCGATCCATGCCGTGCTTTGATATGACCGCGCCATATTTCAACGCGTCGAGCGCGGCGGCACTGTCCGTCGGCGACAGGACGCTCGGAATCGCGGGCGAAGCACTCCCCGCGTCAACGGGGCTTACGGCACTTGTGTATAACAAAAATATTGCGAACGCGATCGGCGAGGACACGCTGTATTCCACCGCCGTCGACGGGCTTCTCACTTGGGATGTCGTAAATGAGTATTACGCCGCAGCACTGGCTCTCGGCTATATCGGCGGCGCAACCGATGGTGCCGATGCGATCGACGCGCTGTACATCGCGTCGGGCCAGAACTATATTTCCGCTGCGGAAGGACGCACACCGTCTGTTGCCATCGCGAATTACTCGATGAACTCCGCCGCCTTGCAGTACCGCACGATGCGCGACATCGCCGCCAAAGCGGGAGTCGGACTTGACGGAGCATACAACGCTTTCCGCGAGGGAAAGGTGCTCTTTACGATAGCGAAGATCGGTGAGCTCGACTCGCTGAACAGCGAAAACACGACCCTCGGCGTGCTTCCTATCCCGAAAACCGTAGCACCCGATGCCGACGTGAAAAGCACGCCCTATCGCCACCTTGCGGACGGACTTACCGAAGTATTCACCGTTACCGCGGATGTGACCGACAGCGTCATGGTCTCGCTCGTGCTCTCCGCACTCAATGCTGCCTCCTACGGAAAAGTGACGGAGTCTCTCGCGGATTATCTCCACGCGACGCTTCTCCCCGACAGCCGCTCGGCAGATATATACGAGATCATGGCAAAGAGCGCGACGTACGACATGGCATCGGCGTACTCAACGACATCCGATGAGCTCGCGGCGGGTACGGTGTCCCTCGTGAGGTATATAATAGAGAGCGGAGACTTCTCGGCATTTCAGTCGTCGGTCGACGCTGCGAACAGGTATCTCACAAACGAATTTTCGGCGGGCAAGTAAGCTTTTTCAAATCGCACTATTGACGAATAAGGAAAGCTTTGGTATAATAAAATCGAAAAAAATAAAACCACGGAGGAATTTTAATATGGCATTTTTTGATGATCTCGGAAAAAAGATATCGCAGGCCGGACAGAGTGCGGTGCAGAAGACGAAGGACATGACGGAGATCGCGAAATACAATTCCGCAATTTCCGACGAAGAGGCTAAAATAAACGCGTACTATTCCGAAATCGGTAAGCTGTATTTTTCGCTCAACCGCGAGAACCCCGACGAGAATTTCGCTCCCATGGTAAACGGAATCATCGCCGCAGAGCGCGCGATCGAGGACTACCGTGAGAAGATCAAGGATATAAAGGGCATCGTCCTTTGCGCAAACTGCGGTGCGCAGCTCACAGGCGGCGCGTTCTGCTCGACCTGCGGTGCTCCCGCGCCCGTTGAGGAAAAGGCAGTGCCTGCGGCAAACGCCTGCACCGCTTGCGGAGCCGCTCTCGCCGAGGGCTCGGCTTTCTGCACATCGTGCGGAGCACCTGTGGCAGCGGAGAGCGAGAAAAGCGACAAATGCGTAAACTGCGGCGCGACTCTTGCAGACGAGAGCGCGTTTTGCACCTCTTGCGGCACACGTCGCGCATAAGTTTTAAAATGTCCGCGTAAGCTTTGCAAAAAGAAGCGCGGCTTTGAAAAAAGCGGCATAAGCTTTGAACGCTCGAGCTTTTGCACGCGCAAGCATTGTGCGTACAACCGATCGCGAAAGTTATCCCTCGAAAATTAAATTAAAAGCACGACCGAACGGCGGCGCGTGCGACATTTGAGATATAATCAGGAGGAAAAACGGTATGGCGAAATTTTGCGGAAAATGCGGCACTCCCGTGGATGAGAAAACGGGGAAGTGTCCGAATTGCGACGTCGGCTTTTCGGACGGCGCAAAGAAAAAGAAGAAAGGTTCGGCCACGCTCGTTTTGATAGTTGTGATCCTCATCAT
>CAYWTG010000053.1:0-9276 GCA_964461155.1 uncultured Ruminococcus sp. | reverse complement strand
ACGACACCTACCAGGTTCAGGTTGTTTCGTGGTACGACAACGAGAACTCCTACACAAGCCAGATGGTTCGTACAATCAAGTACTTCGCGGAGCTTGCGTAAGTTTCGACTTTCAAAGAAAAGGGACAGCTTCGGCTGTTCCTTTTTTCTTTCCCAAAAGATTAATTTTTACTCACAGTTAAAAGAATATTTGTTGCAATTTCGGCGGCTGTGTGTTATACTAAAAGCACAAAGCTCCGTTTTTGCTTTGCTATATTTAAAATGGCGGCGGTGTGCATGATCGCACATCCCGCATCGGAGGTAATATGACCGAATCTATTTGGAACGGCTATAAGCGGATCGATTTTGAGTTCGAGGGAATGAGCGCGATCCTTGTCTTCCCGAATGAGCCGAACGGCGAGGGCAGTTGGCTCCTCAAGACCGAGTATTTTGACGCTTTCCCGCCGTATGAACTCGAGATGTTGAGTCGCGGCTGGCATCTTGCCTATGTCGCCAACATCACACGTTGGTGCCTTGACGAGGATCTTGACAGAAAAGCTCGCTTTGCGAAATTTTTGTCGGAAGAGTACGGCCTTGCTGATTTCTGCCTGCCTGTCGGTATGAGCTGCGGCGGACTTATTGCCGCTAAACTCGCCGCGCGTCATCCCGAATGCGTCAGCGCACTCTATCTCGACGCGCCCGTTATGAATCTTCTCTCTTGCCCCGCAGGCATCGGCAAGGCAGAGGAAGACCTTTTCGACGAGTTCGTCCGCGCTACGGGAATGGGACTCTCCGAGCTCATCTGCTACAGAGATCACCCGATCGACCACATGACCGAGCTTCTCGAGAATAATATCCCCGTTATAATGGTATACGGCGACAGCGACAGCGTCGTGCCGTACTGCGAAAACGGAGCTATCCTCGAAAAATACTACCGCGAGAACGGCGGAATTATATTCACATACGGCAAAAAAGGATGCGATCATCATCCTCACGGCCTTGAAGATAATACGCCCCTCATCGAATTTGCCGAGAAATACGGTAAGAAGAAAGTGAAGTAAGAAATTGTTTAAGAAAATATTATCTCTCATCCTCGCGGCAGTCACCGTCATCGGGATCTCCGCGACGACTGTCACCGCAGCGGATACGGCACTTCCGTTCACCGACGTAAAAGCGAAAAACTGGTTTTATTCAGCTGTTGAGTATGTCTACGAAAACGGCATCATGAACGGAATCACAAGTAAGAAATTCGAGCCTCAGACGCACGTGACGCGTGCCATGTTCGTGGCAATGCTCGGAAGACTCCACGGAGCAGAAGAGACAAAGTCAAGCTTCAAGGATATTCCCGCGAAGAACAGCTCGTGGTATTCCGGATATGTGGGCTGGGCAAGCGAGAACGGTATCATAACCGGCTTCCCCGACAACACATTCCGCCCCGACGAGAAGCTCACTCGCGAACAGATGGCGACGATAATCTCGCGTTATATAGATTACGTCGGCATCTTGAAACCTGTCGCCACTGACCCGACTTCATATTTTAAGGATGAAAAGTCGATCGGCAAGTGGGCGCGCGAGTACGTTGACGATATGAGAAAAATCGGAATCGTCGAGGGTAACGACACGGGTAAATTCAACCCGAGTGCAAACCTCACACGCGCGGAAGCCGCAACGACGATAAAGAGACTTGATGAGATGCTAAAAAAACTCGCATTTGAAGACGCAAAGAAGCTCGACTTCACCGTGAACGACAAGCTCGTGCTCATGGGTGCGTGGGATCTTTACTATTCGGGCACCGCTCTCGACAGCGGATATGTCGGTACAAAGGTAGCTCTCGACGGCAAGTGCCCCTACCTCACAAAGGACGATAACGGACAGATCTTCGTGATCGGAAACTATCGCTTCGGCGAAAATTTCGAGACTTTCAACGATCCGAATCCGCTCCTCGTCGGTAACTACTTTGAAATTGACCCGAGTATCGCGAATATCGATACAGCAAAGTATCATGTCATTCGCTTTGCTTACAAAACCTCAGACTCGTCTTCTGCGCGCCTCGGTATATACGGCACCGAGTCTAAATTTGTCGACTTCACAGAGGGCGATGAGTCGCTTGACGGATGGAAGTACGGCATCTTTGATCTCGCCGGACAGAACGTCAGCACGGTATCTCTTGTCACCTCTGCCGATATAGAGCTTCTTTACTTTGCTGCTTTCACTTCTCTTGATGACGCAAAAGCGTTCAAGATTTCCGACTACGAAGAGCGCGTATCAAAATACAGCGGCGACACAGTCGAGATCACCGAGGCCGACGACGCAAAGCTTAACGCCGTTATCGCAGAAGCTCATGACAAAGCACAGAGCATCATTGACTGCGACGACGGAATCACTCCCTCCGACATAAAGGGAACGGCGTACTACATTTCGTCCGTGAACGGTAACGATTCGAACGATGGTAAGAGCCCCGATAAGCCGTGGAAGTCGTTCACGAAGCTTTGGAAGTCCGTTGCGGGAGGAACCGTTATCCTTTCGACTCTCGAAGAGGGCGACGGAGTGTTCCTCGAGCGCGGAAGCAAGTTCTACCGTAACAACGGAGAGAAGCTCGGCTATCTCTCACTTGTGAACGGCATTACATACGCCGCTTACGGTGAGGGCGAAAAGCCTGTTATCACAGGTCAGCTTTACACCGAAACTCCCACAGGTACTTGGGTAGCCACGGAGTATCCGAACGTGTGGAAGCTTGACTGCGAGATCAAGGATTCTCCCGGAAACATCTCTTTCGTAAAGGAAGACGGAACCGAGCTCTGGGGCGTCATGACGTTCGTCGAGAACTATAACGACCCGTTCGCGGGAAATACAATGTACTACGGAATCGTTTCAAACGGCGAAGATATGTTTGGAAGCGGCGGAGTTGAATTCAGCTCCGTGGGCGCGCTCAAGCATAATCTCGAGTACTTCGGCGACAAGGTCAACGGCGGACTTTATGTCTACTATGACGGCGGAAATCCCGGTGAGGTCTTCAAGGAGATCAACATCGCGCTCTCGACTTCGCTTGTCAACAACAGGACCGACCTCAACAAAGATGCCACACTCTCTACGAGATTTGATAACATCGCCCTCAAATACGGCGGTTCACACGGACTTGACGTCGGAAGCGTAAATGATCTCTACGTCACAAACTGCGTCTTCGAGTGGATCGGCGGCGCATATCAGGGTACCGACGTCCGCTTCGGTAACGCTATCCAGAACTGGGGAAGCTGTGACGGACTTGTCGTAAAGAACTGCTACTTCAAGGACATTTACGACGCTGCAGTGACGACACAGGGTCAGTCGGGAGTCATGCGCAACTTCTATTCCGAAGACTGCGTGCTCGAGCGTTGCGGACTCTCGTTTGAGTTCTTCAACCACGCAGCACCCGCATATGACGAAATGTTCCCGAACCCCGAGCTCTGCAATGTGTTCATCAGCGACAACTACGTCCTTGACACGGGATTCGGCTATTGCGATGTTCGCACAGACCGCCGCGCGGCGTTCATCTACACCGCATACGGCGTGACTCGCGCGAAGTACGAGAACGTGGTATACTCGGGCAACATCAACGTCTGCTCGGCAGAGTACGCTGTGTACACGTCAATGCTCGCGTGCGGCAAGACCGAGGGCACACAGCTCTACAATAACACATACTACATGGACGGCGACGCTTCGGTTTACGGAAAGCTCATTTACAACATAGCCGACAGAACCGGCGATAATGTAATTTATCCGTACACTTCACAGTATCTCACATATCTTAACTCCATCGGCATCGAGGAGGGAAGTACATTCTATTCTGTGAAGAATCCCGACATCGACGGCACTCGAAATTAACAAAATAAAAAAGAAAGCTCGACTTATAAAGTCGGGCTTTCTCGCTATTTAGAAAAAGGAGACACAAAGCCTCCTTTTTCGCATATTTACTTGTTGCCGCGAATTTTATAAAGCCACGTGCCGAAATAGAATTTCGGGAGCTTCATCATGCGTCCGATGCGCGACGGTTGGCACATAAGTCTGTAGAACCACTCGAGATTGTGATTTATGAAAAACTGCGGTGCGCGCTTCACATTGCCCGAGTAACCGTCGAGCGAGCCACCGAGTGCGAGAAAGAGCTTGACTCCCGGCATTTTTGAACGGTTCTCGTTGATCCACTTTTCCTGAGTCGGCGCACCGAGGCAAACGAAAAGCACATCCGCTCCGCTCTCGTTGACGCGTCTGATCACTTCGTCGCTCTCCGCACCCTCTTTTTTGAAATATCCGTCGGACGTGCCGACGAATTCGGCACCGGGGAACTCCTCGGTCATCTTTTCGGCTGCCGCTTCGGCGATACCGGGCTTTCCGCCGAGAAAATAAAGCTTCAGTCCGTGTGTGCGCGACGCGTCGATAATGCGCTTGCCCGTGTCAAATCCCGCAACGCGCTCCTTGAGCGGAGTTTTCAGGATCTTCGCGGCTTTTACAATGCCGATACCGTCGGGAAGAGTGACGTCTGCCTTTCCGATGACGTCGTACATCGAGCTGTCGTCAATGCAAAGCTGAACGATCTCGGGGTTCGGCGTGAAAACAGAGGTCTGCTTTCCCTCGGACACTCGCGAAAGAAGAAGCTCAACAGCTTCGTCCATCGTGACATTATCAAAGTATATACCGCGAACATTGATTTTTTCTGCCATGTCGGTCTCCTTCAAACAATAATGCACCGAGGTTGTCGCGGTGCATTGATTTGTTATGTATTCGGTACTTTGTCTTACTTTGCGATGCTCGAGAGATAATCTGCGATATCGCCTACGGTGATGAAGTTGTGGATGTCGTCATCGCCGATCTCGATGTTGAATCTCTCCTCGCACATTAAAACGAGATCCGCAAGCTCGAGAGAGTTGATTCCGAGGTCGTTAACAAGCTCAGCTGTGGGTGTGATGTCTCCGGGGTTTACGGAAAGCTCGTCTACGAGCAGACTTTTGATTTGTTCAAACATTGGTACTAAAACCTCCAATTCGGTGTTTCTTGGTTTATCGCTCAAGGTATATTATATATTATACTTCGGCCGATGTCAAGTGATAAAGCGAAAAAATAATAATTGCTCGCGCAAAACGGCGAGAAATGATGGAATTTGTGAATAAATGCAGAAGTGTGGCGCGTGGGCGGCATATCGAGAATTTCGACGAAAAAATCGGCGTGATACGAAAAAAAGATAATAATACTATTGACTTCGGAAAATAGAAATGCTATAATATAGAAAGCCGCGTGATTATGGGTTTAAAAGCTCTGTCTTGCCCATGTCAGCGAGTTCACAAAAAAGAAAGTGAGGTGCTTTTCATGTTTGCGATTATCGAAACAGGCGGAAAGCAGTACAAGGTCAGCGAAGGCGATATCATCTTCGTTGAGAAACTGGATGTTGCTGAGGGAGACAAGATCACCTTTGACAGCGTTCTTGCAGTAGCGGACAACGACGGTGTTAAGGTAGGTGCTCCTACAGTTAACGGTGCGTCTGTAACAGCTAATGTTCTCAAGAACGGCAAGGCTAAGAAGATCTATGTCATGACCTACAAGGCGAAGAAGAACGAGAAGCGTAAGATCGGTCACAGACAGCCCTATACAAAGGTTCAGATCGAAAAGATCGCCCTTTGATCGAACTTAAGCCATGACTAAGATAGTATTTTTCAGGCGCGAGGGTCGCTTCTACGGCTTTGAAGAGCAGGGACATACGGGATACGGCGAATCGGGGGATGACATTCTCTGTGCGGCACTTTCTTCGATGACCATGCTTATTCTCAATACCATCGAGATCAGTTTCGCGGGCGACGTTGATTATGAGATCGACGAGACAAGCACGCGCGTCACCGTAAAGGCGATGTGTGCGCTCCCCGAATTTGAGTCAGATGAGAAAAAGAGATACGCCGTCGAGGGCATCTTCAAGGGCTATTATTATCAGCTCAACGATCTACTTGAAGAATATTATGAACATCTTGACGTAGATGTAATTGACGACTGACGAATGTCGGTCACACAAACACTATTAAGAAAGGTACGGATAGGATCATGATCAGACTCGGTTTACAGTTTTTCGCACATAAAAAAGGTGTAGGTTCCACAAAGAACGGACGCGACAGCGAATCTAAGAGACTCGGTGTAAAGAAGGCTGACGGCCAGGCAGTTATCGCCGGCAACATCATCGTCAGACAGAGAGGCACCAAGGTTCATCCCGGCAACAACGTCGGACGTGGCTCTGATGACACGCTCTTCGCTCTTACTGACGGACGTGTAAAGTTTGAGCACATCGCAGGCGGTAGAAAGCAGGTCAGCGTATACGCCGACTGAGCTTCGACTCACGCTTTTGCTTGTAATTTAACAAAGCAGCATAAAACCGACAGTCAAAAGGCTGTCGGTTTTTGTGTCCCATGACGCGCCGTGCCCTGTGAGTGCAGCGCTTAAAAAACGGCATTTTTGTAAAAACGCGGCGTGGCATGAGACAAAAGCACCCGTGAGATCATTGTCTCACGGGTGCTTTTTTGTGCGTCAGATCAGCCGTTGTTGCGTACAAGTGCGATTTTCAGCGTCTCGCCGTTGATATCCCACTCGCGTGCGTTGTCGGGAAGCTCATTTGTAAAGTTGATGACATTTCCGAGAACTGCGGGGAGGATGCGATCCGCATACTTGTCGAGGATCTCACGCAGACGTGCGGAGGGAGCGGCGAAGATGTCGATCTTGTCGGTCACGACGAAATCGGAGTCCTTACGCTGTGTCTGGATCTTAGAGATGATCTCTCTGACGAAGCCCTCGTCGATCAGATCTTCCGTGAGAGTCGTGTCGAGAGCGACGGTGATACCGCCGTCTGCGGCGCAGTAGTAACCGGGCTTCTGAGCTACATCGATGAGAAGATCTTCTGCCGTGAGCTCGACTTTGTCGTCGCCGAAGCAGAGAGTGATGTGTCCTGCCTCGTCAAGCTCGCGCTTTGCGGCGTTTCCGTCGAGATTCTCGGGCGAGAGAGCCTCACGGATCTTGCCGAGGAATTTACCGTACTTCGGGCCTACCGTGCGAAGCTGAGGTTTGAAGCTGTAGGTGGAGAATTCTGACGCGTCGTCAACGAACTCGACCTTCTTGATGTTGAGCTCATCACGGATGATGTCGGTGAAGTAGTCGCCCACCTTGAGCTCGCTTCTGACGTACATCGCGGCAAGAGGCTGACGGTTCTTGATTGCGGCACCGTTACGTGCGCTTCTTCCGAGGACGATGATGTCGACAACAGTCTTCATATCGCGCTCGAGTGCTTCGTCTCTTGCGCTTTCGTCGCAAACGGGGAAGCTGCAGAGGTGGATAGACTCGGGAGCTGTTTTGTCGACCGTGACGACGAGGTTCTGATAGATATCCTCTGTCATGAACGGGATCATGGGAGCGGCAGCCTTTGAGATCGTTACAAGGCAGTTGTAAAGCGTCATGTAGGCTGCTGCCTTGTCGTCGGGCATACCCTGAACCCAGAATCTCTCGCGGCAACGACGGACATACCAGTTGGAGAGCTCGTCGACAAACTCGTAGAGTGCCTTTGCGCTTTCGGGAATCTTGTATTCACCGAGTGCACGGTCAACAGCGGCGACCGTCGAGTTGAGGCGTGAGATGATGTAGCGATCCATTACCGTAAGCGGCATCGCCTTCATATCATACTTTGTCGGATCGAAATTATCAATGTTAGCGTAGAGCACCCAGAACGCGTATGTGTTCCAAAGCGTACCCATGAACTTGCGCTGTCCCTCGAGAACGGCCTTGCCGCTGAACTTGGAGGGAAGCCACGGCGCGGAGTTGGTGTAGAAGTACCAACGGATGGCGTCTGCACCGTAGGTCTGAAGCGCGTCGAACGGGTCGACGGCATTGCCCTTTGACTTCGACATCTTCTGGCCGAACTCGTCCTGAACGTGACCGAGAACAATTACGTTCTTGTAGGGAGCCTTATTAAACAGAAGCGTCGAGATCGCCATGAGCGAGTAGAACCAACCGCGCGTCTGGTCGACAGCCTCGGAGATAAAGTCTGCGGGGAATTGCGACTCGAACAGATCGCGGTTTTCAAACGGGTAGTGGTGCTGAGCGAACGGCATGGAGCCGGAGTCGAACCAGCAGTCGATGACTTCGGGAACACGGTGCATCTCGCCGCCGCACTCGGAGCATTTGATCGTTACATCGTCAATGAAAGGACGGTGGAGCTCGATGTTGTCGGGGCAGTTGTCGCTGAGCGACTTGAGCTCTTCGATGCTTCCGACGCAGTGGCGGTGTCCGCAGGAGCACTCCCAAATATTGAGAGGCGTGCCCCAATAACGGTTACGGGAAATTCCCCAGTCCTGAACATTCTCGAGCCAGTCACCGAAGCGTCCCTTTCCGATGGATTCGGGGATCCAGTTTACGGTGTTGTTGTTTCTTACAAGGTCATCCTTGACATCGGTCATCTTGATGTACCACGACTCGCGTGCGTAGTAGATGAGAGGCGTGTCACATCTCCAGCAGTGCGGGTAGGAGTGCTCAAATACAGGCGCGTCAAAGAGAAGTCCGCGCTCCTTGAGATTTTTCAGAACCTCGGGGTCTGCCTTCTTGCAGAACATTCCCGCCCACGGAGTGTTTGCGGTCATTTCACCCTTGGAGTCGACGAGCTGTACGACGGGCAGACCGTATGCCTTTCCGACATTCGAGTCGTCAGCACCGAACGCAGGCGCGATATGTACAACGCCGGTACCGTCGGTAAGAGTTACATAGTTGTCGCAGGTGACGTAGTAGCACTTCTCGCGGGGATTTACGAAATCAAAGAGCGGCTCATACTCGGTGTACTCGAGCTCGCGACCGGTGTAGGAAGCGAGAGTCTCAAAATTATCGCCGAGATGCTTTGCGGCAAGAGCCTCAGCGAGGATGTATGTGTATCCGTCGGAAGCCTTAGCCTTGATATATGTCTCATCGGGGTTTACGCAGAGTGCGACGTTCGAGGGAAGAGTCCACGGAGTCGTCGTCCATGCGAGAAAATACGTGTCCTCATCGCGAAGCTTGAATCTTACGATGGCGGAGCGTTCCTTGACATCCTTATATCCCTGAGCGACTTCCTGAGCGGAAAGGGGAGTTCCGCATCTCGGGCAGTAGGGGACGATCTTGTGACCCTTGTAGAGAAGTCCGCGATCGAATATCTGCTTGAGTGCCCACCACTCACTCTCGATGAAGTTGTTGTCGTATGTTACATAGGGGTTTTCCATGTCGGCCCAGAAACCGACAGTCTGAGAGAAGTCCTCCCACATACCCTTGTATTTCC
>CAYWTG010000052.1:0-9339 GCA_964461155.1 uncultured Ruminococcus sp. | reverse complement strand
CTGAGGGAGGTGGCTTGCGAAGCAAGACGGAAGGAGTAAAACCGAGCGATTTCGCGGAACTTCATCATGCTCCGCCTCAATCCACTGTAGGAGAACGGCGGGGCGTTGCCCCTGCACCCCACCGCCTTTTTGAAAAAAGGCGGGCGAAAAACTTTGTGAAAATGGGACTTTGGCGTGGTTTTTGTTATAGAGGCGAAGATTTCTGCAAAGCGTTAGTTTTCACCGACGGGCGAGTATCGCATCATGTGCAACCCGAACGCGCCAACATACCGCAAGTTTCACGAGGCAAACGAGCGTCCACACCGTTCTGAGCCTCCCTCACTGAGGGAGGTGGCTCGCGAAGCGAGACGGAAGGAGTAAAACCGAGCGACTTTCGCAAAGCTCCACCACGCACCGCCTCAATCCACTGTAGGGGAGGGGCTTGCTCCTCCCGTTCAAACGAGCGATCTCGCGAAACATCCCCACGGGTACACCTCAAATAACAACGTGCAGTACAAATCCCTTGTATCGCGTACTCCCTCAGTCACGCTACGCGCGACAGCTCCCTCCCGGCGGGAGCCTCATAGGCGAGACGCAACTATCCATATATAAACTAACGGTACTGCAAAACTCACGTATACCTCGCCGAAACGTCACCCTAAGCTTGTCGCCCGTAAGCAAACGCCGACTGCGTGGAGTTTTGCCGCATCGTTCGCTTACGGGCGACAAACTAAAGGTAGCGGCTCGCAGGTTTGCTCGTGAAGTTTTGCTGAGGCGTTCGTTCGCAGGCGACAGGCTTGAGACGAAGTCTCGAAGCTCGGCACGGAGCGTCTTGCTGTGACGTTCGTCCTCGCGGCGATATAAAATTGTGTGGCGTATCGTGCGCCTTTCGGGCGCGAAATTATATTTAAGCGCGGGAGAATCCCCGCAGATAAGGAGCTTTATGCGTATCGATAAATTTTTCACCACCGTCGGCGTCCTCACTCGCACCGAGTGCGCCGCCGCAGTCCGCGCTCGACGCGTCTGTGTCAACGGCAAAACCGTCGCGCTCCCTCGCGAGCATATCGACGAGCTTCGCGACATCGTTACCCTCGACGGCGAACGCGTCTTCTACAGAAAATATTTCTACATCATGCTGAATAAGCCCGAGGGCACTGTCAGCTCCACGGAGGACTCCGACAACACCGTCATGCGCCTCTTGCCGAGCGAGTATTCCCGCGCCGGCGGCTTTCCCTGCGGCAGGCTCGATATCGACACCGTAGGGCTTCTCCTCATAACTAACGACGGCGACACCGCGCACCGCCTCCTCTCACCGAAAAGGCACGTCGAAAAATCGTACCGCTTCCGCTGCTCCGTGCCGCTCGACGACGATATGATAAGCTCGATCGAGCAGGGGCTTGACCTGGGGGATTTCGTCAGCGCACCCGCCAAGGTCGAGATGTCCTCACCCCGTGAGGGCGTGATAACGATCACGGAGGGCAAATTTCATCAGGTCAAGCGAATGCTCATCGCCGTCGGAAGCGAGATCGAATTTCTCTGCCGCGTGCGCTTCGGCCCGCTCACCCTCGACGACACACTCGCGCGAGGCGAGTGGCGCGAGCTGTCCGAGGACGAGATATCCGCACTTCTGACCGCCGCCGAGAGCTAAAAACGAAAATACATCCCCGAAACTCGGATATTCCGCTTGACAATATCCGAGTTTTGCGTTATAATCAAGCTTGACCGAAACATTTGTTCCCATGCGTGGGAACGTATTATAAAAGGATGCGCAAATGCAGAAAAATATCGTCATACGCGGCGCACGCGTAAATAATCTCAAAAACATCGACGTCACCATCCCGCGTGACAAGCTTGTGATCCTCACCGGCCTCTCCGGTTGCGGCAAGAGCTCACTCGCTTTCGACACGCTGTATGCCGAGGGGCACCGACGCTTTGTCGAGAGCCTGTCGTCTTATGCGAGAATGTTCCTCGGCCAGCTCGACAAGCCCGACGTCGACACCATCGAGGGGCTCTCCCCCGCGATCTCGATAGACCAGAAGACCACCTCGAAAAACCCCCGCTCGACAGTCGGCACGGTAACCGAAATTTACGACTATCTCCGCCTGCTCTACGCGCGGCTCGGCGTGCCTCACTGCCCCGTGTGCGGAAAGGAGATCCGTCAGATCTCCCCCGAGCAGATCGTCGACCGCATATGCGCCCTCCCCGAGGGCACGCGTTTTATGATCCTCGCGCCCGTCGTTCGCGGCAAAAAGGGACGTCACGAAAAGGTCATCACCGACGCGCGAAAGAACGGCTTTGTCCGCCTGCGCATCGACGGCGTCATCTACGGCGACGGCGAGGACATCGAGCTTGACAAAAACATAAAGCACACGATCGAGATCGTCGTCGACCGACTCGTCATGAAAGACGGCATCCGCACGCGCGTGACCGACTCCGTCGAGTGCGCCCTGCGCGAGGCCGACGGACACATCATCTGCGAGACCGTACCGCGCGACGGCGACAGCGAGAAGCTGGAATTCTCCACAAGCTACGCCTGCGAGGAGCACGACGTCAGCTTCGGCGAGCTCGAGCCGCGTATGTTCTCGTTCAACAATCCTTTCGGCGCGTGCCCGAAATGCTCCGGCCTCGGCTCGCTCCGCAGCATCTCACCGGATAAGATCATCCCCGACAAATCGCTCTCGCTTTCCGAGGGTGCTATCGCCGTGAACGGCTTCAAGACGCTGACGGAGGACTCTTGGAACGGCCCGCTCGTTCACGCCGTCATGAAGTCATACGGCGTTGACCTCAACACCCCCGTGTGCGACTTTCCGAAGGAGGCTCTCAACGCGCTCCTCTACGGCACTGATCGCAAGTTCGACGTCGTGCGCTACTTCGGCGGCGAAGCGTCGCATCAGCCGACGGCAAAGTTCGAGGGACTTGTAAAGATCATCGGTGAGCGCGCCTCGTGGGGCGGAGAGCAGAACGAATATTACGACCGATTCTTCCTCGACGTGCCGTGTCCCGAGTGTCACGGACGCCGCCTGAAGCGCGAGGCTCTCTCCGTCACGGTCGGCGGGAAGAACATATCCGAGTTCTGCGAGATGTCGGTAACGGACGCGCTCGAGTTTACGGAGTCGCTCGTCTTCGAGGGCGGCGAGGCCGTCATCGCCTCGGAGATCGTAAAAGAGATAAAATCCCGCCTCGGCTTTCTCAAGTCGGTCGGACTTGAGTACCTCACGCTGTCCCGCTCGTCGGGATCACTGTCGGGCGGCGAAGCGCAGAGAATACGTCTTGCGACGCAGATCGGCTCGGCTCTTACGGGCGTCCTTTACATCCTCGACGAGCCGTCGATCGGACTTCATCAGCGCGACAACTCAAAGCTTATCGCGACGCTCAAAAATCTGCGCGACCTCGGAAACTCCGTCATCGTGGTAGAGCACGACGAGGAGACGATGATCGAGTCGGATTATATCGTCGACATCGGCCCCGGAGCGGGCGTACACGGCGGGCAGATCGTCGCCGCGGGCACGCCCGAGGAGATATGCGCTAACGAAAACTCGATAACGGGCGCGTACCTCTCGGGAAGACGGAAGATCCCCGTCCCGACGAGCCGCCGCGAGGGCAACGGCAAGAAGCTCCGCATAGTCGGCGCAAGCGAGCACAATCTGAAGAACGTGACCGTCGACATCCCGCTCGGATGCTTCGTCTGCGTGACGGGAGTTTCGGGCTCGGGCAAGTCCTCGCTCGTAAACTCGGTGCTCCTCGAGACGCTGTCGGCGAAGTTAAATCACGCGATAACCTACCCCGGACGACACAAGAAGATCGAGGGAATCGAGCACCTCGACAAGGTGATCGCGATCGACCAGAGCCCGATCGGACGCACGCCGCGCTCGAACCCCGCGACGTATACTGGGCTCTTTACGGATATTCGCTCTCTCTTCGCGAAGACGCCCGCCGCAAAGGTTCGCGGATACAACTCGGGAAGATTCAGCTTCAATATTCGCGGAGGCCGCTGCGAGGCGTGCGAGGGCGACGGCGTGAAGAAGATCGAGATGCACTTCCTCCCGGACGTGTACGTGACGTGCGACGTGTGCCACGGAAAGAGATACAACCGCGAGACACTTGAAGTTAAGTTCAAGGGAAAGAGCATCGCGGATGTGCTCGACATGACCTGCGAGGAGGGCGCGGAGTTCTTCTCGGACGTGCCGAAGATCGCCTCGCGCCTGCGCATGATGTGCGACGTGGGACTCGGGTATATTAAAATCGGGCAGTCGTCGACGACGCTGTCGGGAGGAGAGGCGCAGAGAGTCAAGCTCGCAACGGAGCTGTCGCGCCGCCCGACGGGACGCACGGTATACATCCTCGACGAGCCGACGACGGGACTTCACACGGCCGACGTAGAGAAGCTGATCGGAGTGCTCGGACGGCTGATCGACAACGGAAACAGCGTGATCGTGATCGAGCACAACCTCGACGTGATAAAGACGGCGGATTATATAATCGACCTCGGCCCGGAGGGCGGCGACGGCGGCGGCACAGTAGTCGCGACAGGCACGCCCGAAGAGGTAGCCGAAGTCGAGGGCTCCTACACCGGGCAATATTTAAAAAAAGCACTGGCATGGTAAGCGCGCTTCTTTCGTGAAAGAAGTCGTTCAAGAAAGCGTTCCCCATCCGGTGCCCTCCGACAAGGGCGCAAAACAACAGTTTTGCGCCCTTGTTCCGCAACTAACGCACAGCCCGCCGAAACGCCACCCCACAGTATGTCGCCCGTAAGCGAACGCCGCCGCAAAACTCCACCTACAGTTTGTCGCCCGTAAGCGAACGCCGCCGCAAAACTCCACGCGGTCAGCCACTACCGCTACCATCGCACCCCTACGCGGCGTAACTTCGTGCGAGCCGTACACAAACATATCGTACCGTCGCACGCAGTTCGTGGGAAGACAAAGCGGTCATGCCTATGACCGCGCGAACTACGCGCCGCGCGGGTAAAGACTACTTAGCGTCAAGCCGCTAAGTAGGACTTTCTTAGTACGTTTTCTTTCACGAAAGAAAACGCGAACAAGGGATTTATACTTTCTAAAGTTTATACTTTCTAAAGATAGAGGCAGAAACATGAAATACTCTCTAACCTCTAAGATACGGTAGACCTCTGTGGATGAAGTTGGGGGTTGCTTTTTTATCCTACGCCGCCGCAAAAAAACGAAATCTCTATATGCCGAATTATAAACTTACCCACCTCACCCGCACGAGAGTGCAAGACGCCTCTTCGCGTTTTCTTTCGTGAAAGAAAACGCACTAAGAAAGTCCTACTTAGCGGCTTGACGCTAAGTAGTCTTTACCGCGGCTCGAAATTTCGCGCGGTCAGATAACTGACCGCTTTGCCCGTCCCACGAACCGCGTGTTGCGGTACGATATGTTTGTGTAGCGGCTCGCACGGAGTTCACGCCGCGTGGGGTGCAGTGGTGGCGGTAGTAGTTGACCGCGTAGAATTTGGCGTGGGCGTTCGCTCGCGGGCGACAAACTTAGGGTGAAGTTTCGGCGGGTTGCGCGGAGCGTTTTGCTGTGACGCTCGTCCGCGTGGCGATATATTTAGGGTGGAGTTTCGCGGATTTACGCGTGGAGTCTTGCGTGAGGTGTTCGCTCGCGGGCGACATACTAAGGTGGCGGTTCGGCTGCTTTTTGCGGGAGAATCGGCTGCCTTTGGGGGAAATTCGGGGCTGAAACGCCGCTTTCCGAAAGAAAAATTGTTAATTTTAAAAAAATCACAAAAACCTATAGGAATTATGCGCAAAATATGATATAATCTATAGGTATACGACCTAAAGGTCAAATAGTACGAAAGGCGGATCTTCAAAGTGAGTAAGACCACTAACAACAAGAAACCCGGCGCAAAGAAAATTATTTGCGTGATCGCGGCTATCGCCGTGGCAGCGGCTGTGATATTCCTTGCCGCATTCAATTTGGCCCTCGATAACGGCACCCTCGACCGTTCCATGGAAGCCATGAAAAGTGAGAACTACACCGTTTCCGTCGCGGGAATGGAGTACTTCTACCGCACCGTAGCCAACAGCTACGTGTCGATGCTCAACAGCTACGGTATGTCCAGCTACATCAGCATCGACTCCACAAAGTCGCATAAGCTTCAGAACTGCACCATGGGCGACGGCACATGGTTCGACTTCTTCCTCAGCATGACGAAGTCCGAGGTCTCCAAGACTCTCTCCTGCGCTGAGGCCGCTCGCGCTGAGGGCATCACCCTCGACGACGAGAGACTCGCATCCATCGATGAGGAGATCGAAAACATCCGCGCCTCGGCCGAGTCCTACGGATACTCCCTCAAGGAGTACCTCTCCGCAGTTTACGGCAACTCCGTAAACGAGAAGGTCATCAGAGAGTGCCTCGAGCTCCAGCTCCTCTCCAATGCCTACATCACCGCTCACGTTGACGCGGCTGACACCTCCGACGCTACCCTCGAGTCTCTCTATAAGGCAGAGGAAAGCGATATCGTAGAGTATCTCCAGTTCACCTTCGACTACAACGACTTCGTCGCAGACGAGGACGAGAAGGAAGAGGAAAAGGACACCGACGAGAAGGACACCGATGAAGAGGAGCGCACCGCGTTCACTACCACCGATGTCGCAGAGGCTAAGAAGAAGGCCGAGGACGACGCAAACGCGCTCTTTGACTCCCTCGGGGCCGCTTCCACTCTCGAAGAGAGAGAGCAGCTCTTCAACGACTTCATCAAGACCTACCTCACAGGCACGTTCGGACTCTCCGACGAGGACTACGAGGACAACAAGGACAACTTCCTCACAACCACAACATATAAGAAAGACGACGATATGCTCGAGTGGGCATTCGGCGACGACACCGTGGCCGGTGAGTACAAGCTCATCGTCGAGGACGAGACAGCAAGCGACACGGACAAGGACAAGGAGCTCGGCAAGACCTATCAGGTCGTTCTCCTCACAGAGACCAAGCACCGCGACGAATCCCTCGCTACCGCCGACATCCGTCACATCCTCTTCTCCGACGATGACTACAAGGACGACACCAAGGCAAACGAGGTTCTCGCAGAGCTCAAGGCCGTGCTCGACAGCGGCGACCACGACAAGTTCGAGGAAGAGTTCGCTCGCCTCGCAGCTGAGTACTCCGGCGACTCGTCCAATAAGAACAACGGCGGCCTCATGGAGGATCTCGCCAAGGGTTCGACCGTCGATGAGTTCAACGAGTGGGTATTCGGCGGTGAGCACAAGGCAGGCGACCTCGGCATCGTAAAGACCGAGGACTACGGCTGGCACATCGTTTACTTCGAGGCTGAGGGACTTCCCGCATGGAAGAACACTCTCATCAGCGATATCGAGGCTGACGCACAGACAGAGGCCGAGAACAACGCCACAGAGGCGCACAGCGTAACTTCCGACGACAAGAAGATGTCGAAGTGGATCGACGCGTAAAAACATAAGAACGGACGCTTCCGGGCTCGGCTGAGTTCGGGAGCGTTTTCTCTTAACACGAATGCTTCTCAAAATCGAGAAACCGACAGAAAGGAATGCGGCATGAAAAAATATACCGCCATCACGATCGCGCTCATGCTCGCGCTCGCGCTTTCGTCGTGCGGCGCAAGCTCATCCGGCACGCACTCGCAAAGCCCGATCACGCCGCCCGGCGGCATCTCCGTAAATCTCCCCGACACCGAGGTGCTCTATACGGAAAACTTCTCCGCAAACGACAAGGTCTTCGCGTATACGGTATACTCGATGTACTCCGCGTTCTGCGATAAGCTCTCCGAGTCGGGCATGACCCCCGCCGATGTCGGGATCACCGTCGGCGAGAGCCTCGCGGCGCAGTCCTGCTCCCTCGACAGCTCGTTTTCCTCGTGGCTCGAGATGTTCTCGTCTCAGGCAGAGTACAGCCTCACAGAGCAACTCGTCCTCGCAGAAGCCGCCAAAGAAGCCGGCATCACGCTCGACGAGGAGGACGAAAAAAACATTTCAGCTCAGCTCGACGCCCTCAGCGCGAGGGCCGCTGCGGAAAATAAAACGCTCGGCGCGTTTCTCACCGCTCACTGCGGCGCGGGAGTGACCCCCGAGGACGTGCGCGACGCGCTCTCCCTATCGCTCACCGCGGAGAAATACCTGAACGAGGCCGCAGACGGCGCGGACACCTCGCGAAACGCGCTCGAAAGCTACTACTTCGCGCATGAGTCCGAGATCGATACCGTCGATTTCCTCGTGTACGTATTCGCCTCGGGCGAGGAGAAATACGCGGAAACTCTCGCGGGATATACATCGCCGGACGATTTCACAAGCTACCTCAAATACTACGTCACTACCGTGCGCGGACTCGGCGAGGACGAGTTCGACGAGATCTACGACAGCCACGTGCTCTGTGAAAACGTGCACCGCACGGACAGCAGCGTGATCGCGGCCGCGTTCGGCGCAAAGAGCGGTGAGTGCGTTACACTCGACGGCGACGGCGGCACGAAGACCGTGATCCTCGTAACACGCTCGCGCTCCCGAAATAAGGCGAAAAACGAGGACGGCGTGCCGATGTGGGAGGCCGAAGTCAAATCGGCGATCGAAAACGGCGCGATCGAAGATATAACGCGCGAGGCGGCGGCAAAATACACGCTCACGCGCAACACGGAAAAGCTCGCGGCGATCGACATCAAAGCCTGACGCGGCGCGAATGGGGGAAATATGATGACAAATGAAAGACTTGAGCGCACGGCTCTCGTGTTCGGCGAGGACGGCATGGCGCGACTTCGCGAGTCAAGGGTGATCGTCTTCGGCGCAGGCGGCGTCGGAGGCTCCGCCATCGAAGCTCTCGCCAGAGGCGGCGTCGGTGAGATCCACGTCGTCGACGCGGACACCGTGTCGCGCAGTAATATGAACAGACAGCTCCTCGCAGCGGAAAGCACAGTCGGACTCGCGAAGACCGAGGCCGCACGCCGCCGCGTCGCTGACATCGCGCCCGACTGCCGATTTGTCCCGCACGAGCTGTTCTACACGCCGGAGGACATGGGCGACATCGTCCTTTCGGATTTTGATTTTATAATAGACGCCATCGACACCGTTAAGTCGAAAATGTTCCTCATCGAGGAGGCGACGCGCCTCGGCGTGCCGATAGTGTGCTCGATGGGTACGGGAAATAAGACCGACCCGACGCGACTTTGCGTGTCGGATATCTCGAAGACGAACACCTGCCCGCTCGCGGCGGTGATTCGGAGAGAATGCCGAAAGCGCGGCATCCGCCGACTGCGTGTAGTGTGGTCAGACGAGCTCCCGACGAGAGCCGTCGCAGACACATCGCACGGCCGCCATGCCCCCGGAAGCGTGTCGTTCGTCCCGCCGGTCGCGGGAATGATAGCCGCAGGAG
>CAYWTG010000051.1:0-9365 GCA_964461155.1 uncultured Ruminococcus sp. | reverse complement strand
ACGGATGTCGGTAAAGTTGTGCTTTCCGCAGTTCGGGCACGGGATCTCTTTCTGATTTATGTAGTCAGTCATCTGAGAGTTCGACCAGCCCGCAACATTCGTGCCGTCGAAATCTTCGATGAGGTTGTCTGCGCGGTGACGTGTTTTGCACTCTTTGCAGTCCATGAGAGGATCGGAAAATCCGCCGAGGTGACCCGAAGCCACCCATGTCTGAGGATTCATGAGGATCGCGGAGTCGAGTCCGACATTGAGCTTGTTCTCGCGGACAAACTTCTGTCTCCATGCGTCCTTTATATTGTTCTTGAGCTCAACGCCGAGCGGGCCGTAGTCCCAAGTGTTTGCAAGTCCGCCGTATATCTCACTTCCGGGATATACGAAGCCGCGTGTTTTGCAAAGTGCTACGAGCTTATCCATAGACTTATCGGTGTTCTTCATTCTTGCCATTGTCATTTTCCTTTCTTCGACGCCGAAGATGTCTTCGACGCATTGCTGACTGTATTTTGAGTTTTTTGCTAACTTATTTTTCCGCGTACTTCGCAAAGAATTCGAGTGCGGCGGTGGTATCGGGCATATACATGGACGTATCTGCCGAGTATGTGCCGGGGTATGTGTACTCGGTATAGCCGAAATACTCCACAGCCTCGAGCATCGAGCGCATCTCAAGAAGATCATCTGTCGTGAGATCCGTGGCAAGCACGGGTTTTGACGCATACGGATCATCGAAAGTTCCGTTCACGGGAGTGTCGCCGATATTGCCGTTTGAGTAATTCTTCTCTCGGCAAAGCTCGGTGAGTTTCGCCGTTAGCTCATCCTCCGACCACGAAGCAGAGCGTTTTAAGTACCCGCCGACGATATCGAGGATATATGTGCTCTTCACGCCGACATCGTCGCCGGAAAGCTCTTTGAAAGTGTTGAGAATATGAACCGAATAATCTGACAGACTTTGCGTTCCCGCTTTCAAAACGAGCACGTTATCGGCAGTCTTGTCTTTTGCCTCTTCGGGCTCATCTTTATTGTCTTTCTTCTCTTTTTTGTCTTTCTTCTCGTCATCCTTGTCCGACTTTTTACTTTCGGTGCTTTCTGACGACGACTCGGGAGCGGAGGCTTCTTCTTCGGTCACGATCGAGGTGGAGCTTGAAACGTGATATGCTCCGTTTGAGAATATATCGTGTCTGACTTCAAGATCGACAGATCCCATGGACGAGATGAAATCGGAGCCGTTTATGCCGTCAACTATAAATGAGTGGTCTATCCTCAGCTGTGTCATCGCTTCGACATATTCGCAGAGCACGGACGCGCCGTATCTGCCGTACACGTCGCCGAGTGTCGCATCACCCGCAGGTGTGCTGACACAGGTCTCGGGAGATATGTAGCAGACGACGTATTCTCTGTTTTCCTTGTCCGCGCGGATAAGCGTCATCCACGTTGCGTTTATTCTTCTCACCTTTGTGCCGAGTATGCCGACGGTGGATTTTGAATCTTTAAGGCCGCCGGTGAGCTTGTCGATATCTTCGGCGGAGTGATAATAGTCCTTGTAAAGGTCACTTCTGTAATCGGTGCCGATGACAAGAAGCGTGAACGAATCGCCGTCGGGAACTTTCTCGTTCGGGTCGGACGGCTTCGGTTTGTCCGTGTTATCGTTTCCTTCGTCGGGAGTGCTGATGATCTCTTCAAGCTCGTTTTTCTCGCCGTCGAGAATATCGGAAACAACTCCCGCAAGGTATCTCGACATGAAGAAGCCGACCGTGCCGAAAATGAGCGCGGCGATGAGAAATGTCACGAGAAAATTTTTAAATGCCGAAAGCATGGTATAGCCTCCTTATTTTTCACACGTCGAAGCGTGCGCGGTACGACGGTTTTCTGCCTCACGTGCCGAAAATACACAGCCGCAATAATTCTGACGGTAAAGGCCGTATTTCGCCGAAAGCTCGATGCTTCTTTGATACCCGCCTTTTTTCTTGAAGTCGGAAACAAGATATTTCACAGAGTGCTCGGCGGCAAGTCGAGTTCCGATCTCGCAAAGGAGAGCGGCGTTTTTGTACGGACTGACCGACAGAGTCGTCGTGAAAAAGTCAAAGCCGTGGCACGCGGCATACTCGGCGCATTTTGAAAGTCGCATTTCGTAGCAGACACTGCACCTCGCAGCCCCCTCTTTTTCGTTTTCAAGGCCGACCGCGGCAGCAAAAAACTCGTCCGGGCGGTACTCCGGGACGATTATCGGAAAGCTCTCGCCGTCTCTTTCGCGTACAAAGCGTTCAAGCTCGGCAAGGCGATAATCGAACTCCGCTTTTTCCGTGATGTTCGGATTATAAAAAAACAGCGTAATGTCGAATCGGTGCTCGAGATACTCTAAAACCGATGACGAGCACGGTGCACAGCACACGTGAAGAAGTATCGACGGACGCTTTTCGCTCTGTGCGAGCTCCGCAAGCGTTTTTTCGCAAATAAGCCCGTAATTGATCTTCTGCACACTGCCCTCCGTCCGTCTTTTTCGAGTAGAAACAAGACACCATCTTATATATAAATAACTATATCATATTTTCCGAAAAAAATCAACCTTTTCGGAGCATCTGACGCTTAAAAAAGGGATAAATATTATTACGCGCCCCGCACCGAGCCGAAAGCGGCAGCGAAAGTGCGAGTGAATTCGCCACGATTTCGGATTTTTGAAATTTTGCGAAAAATATTTTAAAAAACGTATTGACAAAAGGTGCACGGTATGGTATAATATCACCGTTGCCGCGGCACGACGGTGTTCGCGGTAATATGGCGGAATAGCTCAGCTGGCTAGAGCAATCGGTTCATACCCGATAGGTCGTGGGTTCAAGTCCAACTTCCGCTATACGGCCCGTTGGTCAAGCGGCTAAGACACCGCCCTTTCACGGCGGTAACACGAGTTCGATTCTCGTACGGGTCAAAGACTAAAGGGCATCACAAAGGTGATGCCCTTTAGTCTTTGACCCACAAAAATATCGGCGATCGCCTGCCGATATTTTTTCTTTTTCACGATAAACGGAGCGGAGCACTTCAAACTGTGCCCCGCTCCGTTTATTTATTTTATTTCGGTAAATATCCGTGCTCTATGCGATAGCCTGTGGTAACATAATAACCGTCGGCCTCCGCTTCGCTTTCATAGTCGAGAGCGTAGAACTTCGATGTCGTATCGATTCCGATCGACGCGAAATACGTGAGATTTCGCTGATTTATGTATGTTCCCATTCCGAACGAGCAGTAGAACGACATATTGAGGTTCGTGTATTCGCATATGCCGTCGCCGCCGCGCAGATATCCGCAGCTGTTCGGATTCAGCACGTACGTATTGTCGTACATCTTCCAACCTCGCTCGTTGTTGTCGCTACCGACGTGCGCACCGATGATCTTGCCCGCACAGCATATTATCTTGTTCTCCGAGAACTCGCAGTCGACCATCTCGCCGTAGTACCAGTTGTGGATACCGAGTCCCTCGACGCCGACTTCGACCTTTCTCGGATATCCGTATCCGAGGTAGACGCCGTAATTGCCCTTGACCACTGCCTGCCTGATCTTATTTACGCCGAGCACTCCGCCCGCATCGGGATAACGGAACGTGCTGAAAAGCTCGACGAGGTTCTGAGACGTGGTGACGACATTATCCGTAAGCACAACGCCGTTGAGCTCTGGAGTCTTCGACGGATCGTCGCCGTAGCCATTGGTATTCTGAGTTCCCATCGGTCCGTCCTCAACATCGTGAATATAGCAGTTATTTACGACAAGCGAATCACACTTTCCGTAGCCGCCGATTCCCGTACCGACGGAGTCCGTACAGCCTCCGGCATAACCCGCCTCGCAGTTTGTTACCACGCTTCCGTTTCCGAGGTCTATGGTGATCCAGCTCGAATAGAGGCTGCAAAGGTTATCAAGTCTTACATTCGCGTTTGAGGAGACGATATAGCTGTTTCTCGCGATGTCGATGCGGTCGAAATACTCACTCGGGTCACCCCAAGTGCACTTCAAATACACACGTCCCGCGCCGAAATCATGGAGAAATTCGAGATTGTTTCTGAGTGCGTCCGCGGGATCTTTGCAGCTTGTTCCGCCCGAGATGTAGTAATCCTCGCAGTTGCCCATCTTGCCCATGAGAGTTGTCGTCTTTCCCTCTCCGAACGGGTCATCGTTATCCGACGGATAAACGCGCACGCCGATGTACTCGCCCTCGTTAAAGATAACGCTTCCGACATCTCCAGCTTTTCCGGCAAAGTGGCGAACTCTCTCTTCACCCTCACTCTCGCCGATATCACGGTATATCTGCTCGTAAAGGTCAAAGTAATAGATATCTTCCCATTCGGTCTTTTTCCACTCGCCGGTGCCGCCGCCGAGGTCAAAGCTTCCGTAGAAAGCGGGCTTCGGCTCACTCGGATCTCCGTATGCGCCGAATGTTACATTCGGTATCGTCTCAAGCGTCAATATGGAGTTGTTCATATATCTCCACGGATAGAACTCGCTTCCTCTCTCGAAGAAGACAGCGTCTCCGTCTTTCGGCTTCGGAATTCGCGCGAGTCCTCCCGCTTTTATATCCCACAGCGAGACGATGGACTTCCAAGCCTCGTCGGGGGATGTGCCCTTATTTGAGTCGTCACCCGTCAGAGACGATATATAGTAGCACTTGTGGCCGCTTGCGATAATATCCTCGGGAAGCACTTCCGACGCACTCGTTTTGATCTCGGTGATGCGCTCGCGCACCTCGTCGAGGTATTTTTCAAGTGTCTCCTTGTCCGCGCTTTCGAGAGTTGCTGCGGAGTATCTGTAATAATTCTTGAAATAGTCCGCTTCGTCTTCGAGCTTGAAGGCGTCTGCCTCCTCGCGAGTCTCGAAAAGTCCGATATATGCAAGGCAGAAACGCGCGGACTCGGATGTGCCGACGTAGGGTTTCAACATGATGTGCACATTCGCGCCATGCTCACGGCCGAACTGCGCTCCGACGGATGAAAGAATTTCGCTCGTCGCGGTAAATACCGCCGTCGACCACTCTCCGTCGGACGCACCCTTTTCAAAGCTTATATTCGCACGGTTTATCGGATCCGCCGAACGCTGTGAGATATACGCCGACAAGCTTGCGGGCTCATCCGCTCCCTCGTATTTGTAGCAGATCTTCACATACGGCGTACGTCTGAGATCGGCCACAACAGCAGTCGCGCTGAAGCCGATCGTATCGTCGTCGTCATACGAAAGCTCGGCATAGCGTTTTGACATTTCGGGGTAAACATACGGGTACTCGCCGCTTTCGTCGAGGAACATTTCCATCGCGCCCTGAAGCGCAAGGCCGCCCGTATAAAGATACTTCGCGCCGAATATCACCTGCTTGTCGTTTTCGGCGTCGGGGACATATCCCTGCCATGCCTTGCCGGACGCGTCGATAAGATTCAAAATGATCGTCGCCGTCTCCGCGCGTGTCATGTTCGCTTTCGGATTATACTTCTCATTCTCGTCGCCGTTTACGATTCCCGAGCGGCGGAGCGTCTCAACGAAGCTTCTTGCCCATTTTGCGATCTTTTTCGAGTCGGCAAATTTTGCGGGGGCAGTGCTCTCTCGAGGCATGGCGATACCCGTGCTGTCGATGTATCTCGAAATGCACGCCGCCATCTCTTCGCGCGTCAGATATTCGTCGGGGCGGAATGTTCCGTCCTCATATCCGTTCACTATTCCCTTTTCAACAGCCCATCCGACATAGGGAGAATACCATGTGTTCTTCTTTGTGTCGGGGAAACTGTCGCGCTTTGCGTCTTCGGCATTTGCAAGTCGTCCGAGGATCGTGACGAACATCGCTCTCGTGAGCTTTCCGTCCGGCTCGAAGCGAGTCGCGGACGTGCCCGTCATAAGCCCCGCTTTCCATACCGCAAGCACTTCGTCGTAGTACCATTTTTTCGCACCGACGTCCTTAAACGGCATTACGGTGTCGGCCGCAGGTACACTGACGGCAAGCAAGGCTCCGATCGTCATCGCGAGCGTCAGAAAGGCCGATATCGCTCTTTTGAATTTCATCCTAATTCCTCCTTGTTTTATTTATTTTCACGTGTTTAGGATTCGATTTGATGACAAGCTTCAAAAGCGGTGCGCTCAAAGCTCGTCACGGACAAAGCCGTGCGTTGTGAGGCGGTCTGTATACTTAAAGCCGATCTCGCGCAGATATGCGGCCGTCTCGAAAAAAGCGTAGTCGATATTCACGGCGCGGTGCGCGTCGGAAGACAGTATTACACTGCAGTCGAGCGAGAGGATCTCTTTTAAGATAAAGTCCGCAGGGTACGGCGTGCTTTTGAGTTTTCTCGCCATCGCTCCCGTGTTCACTTCAAATCGGCGTGTGACGCTCGAGATGCGGTGAAGAGCGTCGAGGGCACACCGTCTGTACGCGTCATCCGTCTCGTCGATCACGCCGAACTTCGTCAGAAGATCGAAGTGTCCCACGATATCGGGTCTTGTGCGCTCAACGTGCTCGGCAAGGGTGTCGAAATAAGCTTTCGCATATTTGACTCCGTCGCCGTCGAAATAACGCTCGATGCACTCTTTCTGCGCGGCGGGGGAAAGGTCGACGTCGCGAAGTTTTCCGTCCGCTTTCACAAAATGCACCGATGCTATGATATAGTCGTAAAGCTCACGGTCGAAAGGCGTGTCCGCATCGAGCTCGAGCCCGCAAAATACATCTATTTTATCCGAAAACGCCTTGCTGCATCTTCTGACTTCTCCGACGTACGACGCAGCATTATCGCGCGAAACGCCGAATCCCGCTTCGGGGACATATGAGTGATCGGAAAAACCGACAGACACAAAGCCCGCTTCGATCGCGGCACGTATATTTTCTTCGACGCTGTTCGCGCCGTCGGAAAAGACCGTATGTGTATGAAGATTTGAAAGCACTTTGAAATCGGGCATGGTGAACTCTCCGAGGTATTGTTTTTTGTTTATTATACATGATAACGCGCCCGAATACAAGTAGTAAAACATAATTTTGCACGTGTCGCGAAAATATTTTTCGTCAAAACGCAGAGAAAACGTGAAAAAGCCACGCTGTTTTTTCACCGAAATGCTTTCGCATGAAAAGAGCGTGGCTTTTGGCCATGATATAATTTTTGCGTTTTGCCGCACGAAGACGGTTTTTTTCACGTCAGCTCCGAATCTCAGAAGCAAAGCCGACTCCGCGCAAAATCGGAAGATCAGTTATTTTCAAGGTACTCGCGCAAAGCGTCAAGTGCCATTACATAGCCGTTAAATCCGTGACCTGCGATCGTTTTGAAGCACGCCATGCCGGCGTAAGAAATACGTCTGAATTCCTCGCGCTCGTTGACGTCGGAAATATGCACCTCAACTGCGGGAAGCGCGACTGCTTTCAGCGCGTCGAGTATGGCGACGCTCGTGTGTGTGTACGCGGCGGGATTTATAACGATACCGTCGAAGACGCCGTAGGCTTTTTGAATCTTTTCAACGATCTCGCCCTCGTGATTCGACTGAAATATCTCAATTTCGATCCCCGCGCTTACTGCGGCATCGGTAACGCAGCGCACGAGATCGTCGTAGCTTTCGCTTCCGTATATCTTAGGCTCGCGTATACCGAGCATATTCAGATTCGGTCCGTTGATTACAAGTATCTTCATGATTTTTCGCTCCTTAATTTAAGCTAAAGTCAAATACTAAGCCATGATCTCAGAGTAGCTGCCGAGATACTTAAACTCCTCAGCTATGGAGTCAAGCTCGCAGATCAGGCGGACAAATTCCGCCGAGTACACGGAAGTCTCGAGATCGAAATAGAACATGAACTCAAAGTCGCGATCGGGCATCGGGCGGCTTTCGAGCTTTCTGAGGTTGATACCGAGCGCGTAAAGTCGCGCAAGTGCTTTGTAAAGTGAGCCCGGCTTGTGCGGAAGCGTGAGCATAAGGCTCGTTCTGTCGGCACCGGGATATATTTCAAGCTCGCGAGAGATGCAAATAAATCTCGTGTGATTGTTGTCGTTGTCCTGAACACCGCGCGCGATGCAGTCAAGGCCGTAAAGCTCGGCACAGCTGTATGAGGCAAGCGCGGCGATGTCGCGACGTTCGCTTTTTGCGACCATCTCGGCGGCAACGGCGGTATTTGCGCACGGTGTGACCTTTACGCCGTGAAGCGACGAAAGGAACTCCGAGCTCTGACTGATAGCCTGCTCGTGCGAGAATACCTCGCGAATATCCTCGAGTTTCACGCCCGGTTTGACGAGAAGATTATGCTCGATCTTTATGCGGGTGCTTCTGACAATATTGAAGTTTTCCGAGAGCATAAGGTCATACACCTTATTTACCGAACCGGCCGTGGAGTTTTCGATCGGAAGCACACCGTAGCGGCAAAGTCCGCTTTCGACCGCCGAAAAGACCGAATCGAAGTCCTTCATATACATGATGGACGGCGAGCGGAACATTCTCTCGCAGGCCGCAGTGGAGTTTGCACCCTCCACACCCTGGCAGGCGACGGTACAGCTCTCGGGGAAAAGACGCGGCGTGTTTTCTATGGCGTTTGAGATCTCCTCGAAAAGTGCGGTGCGAGGCTCATTGAGAGACGACTGGTACGAGCGGCTGAGCTCGAAGATGAGCGAGTACAGCACGCGCACCGTAGAGCGAAATTCTTCCGGGACGCTCTCCGCGATGCGGGTGAGCTTTTCCCTTTCGCGGCGCGAGTCGAGTATCGGCAGTCCGTTCTCCTTTTTGTAACGCGCGATATCTCCCGATATGCGCATTCTTTCGATAACGGCTTCGGTTATCGCTTTATCCGCTTCGTCTATCTTCAAACGAAGCTCATCAAGACCGTTGTTCATATTCTTTCCTTTCACTCAATTACAAGCGGGTATCCGTCTTCAAGCAGTGCGTCGAGCAAAGTCACGGCACACGCCGCCTCGACGCAGGGCACGGCACGTCTGACGATGCAGGGATCGTGACGACCTTTGATTTTCAGTTCCGTCGTCTCGCCTTTCGAGAGCGACACGCTCTGCTGTGCACGGGATATCGACGGCGTCGGCTTGAACGCAACGCGGAAAACGATCGGCATTCCCGTTGATATTCCGCCGATGACTCCTCCGTGATTGTTGCTTTCGGTGCGAATTTTGCCGTTCTCGACGGTGTATGCGTCGTTATGTTCGCTTCCGCGAAGACGCGCCGCCGCAAAGCCGAGCCCGAACTCGATCCCGCGCACGGCGGGTATTCCGAACACGGCCGACGAGATGCGGTTTTCAATTCCGCCGAACATGGGCTCGCCGACTCCTGCGGGAAATCCCTCGGCTACGCATTCGACGACACCGCCGACCGAGTCTCCGTCCGCACGCGCCGCGTCAATGACGGCCGTCATGTCTTCCTCGGACGAGCTGACACCGCCG
>CAYWTG010000050.1:0-9400 GCA_964461155.1 uncultured Ruminococcus sp. | reverse complement strand
TCATTCAAGCGCATAATGCGAATTGAGATCAGAAACACGGAGTTTGAGAAAACCAGTGCCAAGAAAGTCAAAAGACACCTTGTAAAATAATAAATAATCTGCCGGGTGCTTTTGTCCGGCAGATTTTCGCTTTCCGCAGAAATTAAGTGAAAGGTCGTTTGATTTATGAAAAATGTTCTTTTAATAATAAATCCGCGCGCCGGAAAGACCAAGGTCAAAGCAAGCCTTTTCGATATTATCGACATTTTGACCGAGCATGATATGTTGGTGACCGTTGAGCTCACACGTTACAGCGGTCACGCGAGAGATATTTGCTCGTATATACCCGACTGCTATGACATGGTAGTATGCGCGGGCGGCGACGGCACGCTGAACGAGGTCTTTGCGGGTATGATAGCTTCCGGGAAGTCTGTCCCCATCGGATACATTCCCGCAGGAAGCACAAACGATTTTGCATCATCTCTGAAGCTTTCGTCCGACATTCGTCGCGCCACGCTCGACATCGTCAGCGGCGTAACCAGAAGCGTTGACATCGGCCGCTTCGGCGACAGATATTTTTCATACGTGGCTTCTTTTGGCGCGTTTACAAAGGCTTCGTACTCAACGCCGCAGAACGTGAAAAACTCGCTCGGACATCTTGCGTACATTCTCGAGGGAATGAAAGACCTGCCGTCCATTAAGGGCGAATGCGCTAAGATCGTGACCGACAGCGGCAATGTATACGAGGGAGAGTTTATCTTCGGAGCTATTGCTAACAGCACCTCGGTCGGAGGCGTTATCTCGCTCGACCGCCGTCTTGTTACTTTGAACGACGGAAAATTCGAGCTGATGCTCATTAAAAATCCGAAAAATTTGGTCGAGCTCAACCGCTGTATAAACGCTCTGCTTACAAAAAACTACAACTCCGACATGATAATCTTCGATTCGCTCAGCTCGGCCGAGATCACTACGGAAAATCCGCTCACGTGGTCGCTTGACGGCGAGCGTTGCGACACGGACGGAAATATCAGCCTCGAAAACATCAATAACGCGATAAAGCTCATACTTCCCTCCGCCGTTAATGAGACGGAGCTGCTTGATGTGAGCACAGATGAGGAGTCGCAAGATGCGTGAGAGAAAAGTTATAAAAGATAAGCTCACAAAAGGACGCTCGCGTCGTGTACTCGTTGTCAATACGGTACTCGCCGTGGCCGTTCTCTCGATCCTCGTGCGCTCTCTGATGCTTGCGCATTTCAAGGAAGCATTCATATGCCTGATGACGCTGTGCCTGTTCTCACTTCCCTCTCTCGTCAAGCGCACGTTTAATGTGAAGCTTCCGGAGACGCTTGAGATAATCGTACTGTTCTTCATCTTCTGTGCCGAAATTCTCGGAGAGCTCGGAAACTGCTACATAAGTTTCCCGCACTGGGATCTGATGCTGCACTCCACGTGGGGATTTCTCTGCGCCGCGCTCGGCTTTGCGCTTGTCGATATATTGAATCAAAACGAGCACATAAAGTTTAATCTTTCGCCGATCTTCGTTGCAGTCGTTGCGTTCTGCTTTTCGATGACGGTAGGCGTGCTTTGGGAGTTTTTCGAGTTCTTTGCAGATCTGTTCTTAGGCACGGATATGCAAAAAGACACTATCGTCACTTCGATCACCTCTACACTGCTCGGTGACAGCACAACATCCGCTTTTACCGTGCGTAATATAAACGAAACCGTAATAAACGGTGATATCGTCATTGGCGGCTATCTTGATATAGGTCTTCGCGACACGATGGAAGACTTGCTTGTGAACTTCCTCGGTGCCGTGATATTCAGCATCATCGGATATATCTTCATTAAGCACCGCGGGAAAGCGACACGTGCCGAGAAATTTGTCGAACGCTTTATACCGACCCTCGACGCTGCGGAACTCGAGCGAGATCGCGAGCGTGAGAAAATGCGAGCCGAGAAAAAGCAGAAAAAGAAAAACGCAAAGTCAAGCAGTAAAAAATAAATATGCCGTGCCGCACTCTTAAATGAGCGCACCGCCGATTTCCTCATGATGAAATCGGCGGTGTGTTGTTTTATTTTCGTTTATTCGCTTCTGAGTGCCACAACGGGGTCCTTCTTCGCGGCTATACCCGACGGGATGAGTCCTGCGATGAAAGTAAGAAGCATACTAATCGCCACAAGGATCAGTCCGCCCGCAACGGGGAGCTGTGCGCTGAGAGATTCAAATCCCGTAAGATGATGAATGATAGCGTTGATCGGGATCGTGAGCAAGAGTGAAATGAGTATTCCGAGTGCGCCGGACACAAATCCGACTGTGAGCGTTTCGGCGTTAAATACTCGCGAGACGTCGCGGCGTGATGCGCCGACCGCTCTGAGTATACCGATCTCTTTCGTGCGCTCGAGCACCGAGATGTACGTTATAATACCGATCATGATCGACGAAACGACGAGCGAGATCGATACGAAAGCGACAAGCACATACGAGATCGCATTGAGCACGGTCGAAACTGACGACATCATGATAGCGAAATAGTCGGTATATTTGATCCTGTCGTCTTCGGAAACGCCTGCGTTGTACTCGTCGATAGCGTCTGAGATCATGTCTTTGTTCTCGAAGGTGTCGACGTAAATGCTGACAGCGATGGGATGTGCACGGTCAACATAACCGAAGGAACGAAGATTTTCGTCAAGCGTGCTCTCGGAGTATTTGCTCGGGAGAAGCGTGTAATATGTTGCATACTTCTCGTCCGTGTGTTCGGTATTCTCAAACGCGAAGACAAGCTGCTCGCTTGTCATTTCGACAAGTGTTGCGGCGACGCTGTCGTGATACATCTCGCTTATCACTCCTGCGGCATTTTCCTTGAAGAAAGCTTCAAATTCTTCGTCGTCGAGGTCAGCAAAATATTCCGCAAGCGCGTCTCTGTCGCTGACTCCCATCTGCTCGGCGTAAGCCTCGATCATATAAGCTTCAAGCTCCGCGCGTGTCGTGTCGCTGAGGTATCCGTCAATCATGGATTCAAGCTCGGACGCGCTCGGTGTGCAGAGTGCTTCGCGGTAGAGCTCTGCTCGATTTTCGAGCGAAAGAGATGCGGCGTAAGAGTCAAATGCTTCGCGGATCTCTTCTGCTGTAAGTTCTGGCAAAACTTCGGGCTCAAACTCTTTGCCTGTGAGCATATCAACATCCGGGCTTGCAAGCTGAGCCTTTACGATATCGGACTCATTTGAGCTGTCAAGGAGTTTTTCAGTGAGCGCGGACGTGTATGCAACAGCTCCGGTAAGCATGGTAGCGGTCGCGCCCTCGCTTGCCTTAACGATACCAACGATCTTGATCGGCGTCGAGCGGCTCTCGTAAAGCATATTGAGGCCGGTCTCGGTCTTCGATATGTCGACATAAGTGCCGTCGTTTTGCTTTACAAACTTGTCACACGGGTAAACGAGGCGATACTCGGTGTTCAGTATATCGTCGAAGCTCCACTTTTCGGACTCCGTGACCTTGACCGAGTTGCCGAGCATCGATGCTTTCATGATCTCGATCATCTCGTCGTACGGCTTGAGACCGAGTCCGTAAAGGACGTAGTCACTGATCTCACAGCTTTCGCTGACGACGAGCACTGCCTCGTCATATGCCCTCGGCCAATCTCCGTGGACTACGGTGTAATTATCTTTGATTGCGGGGTTAATAAGCTCCCCGTCTTCACCCGGCAGCATCTCCTGCCAAACGCCGAACGATGCCATAGACATCATCGCGGACGATGACGAGCCGGCAACGTTTCCGCTGTAGCTGACGCCCATGGAGCTCGACATCTCCGTCATCATATCTTCCATGTCGGATGAAATGATCTTGCCGGTCGGATCTTTTGTGTATATGTTGAGATCCGTAGCGTAGCTGTATCTGATGCTCGACGCGTACTCTTTAACTGTTTCACTCTCGTCGAGGAACTCTTTGAATGCCGCGAGGTTGTTCGTGTCGCGCTGATTCATAGAGCCCATGAGATCGTAGAGCACGTCGCGGGAATATACATATCCCTCCTCACGCTCTTCCTCGGCATTCTCTGTTTGCTTCGACATAAAGCTTGCAAGTACGCTTGAAATATCGGACTCGGAATTTATGGTGAGAGGATATGAGATGAGCGTGTCGTTTTGGATGGTGTTGATAAACGCGTTTACACCGGTAGATACCGAGAGGATGAGTGCGATACCGATAATACCGATCGAGCCCGCGAAGCTCGTGAGAAATGTGCGCGCTTTTTTCGTCATGAGGTTGTTAAACGAAAGCGACAGCGCTGTGAAAAACGACATCGACTTTTTCGACGCGGTGTGCTTTCGGTGTCGATGCGCACTTTTCTTTTCGGTTGTGTCCGGAATAGCTTCCGGCTCACCCTCGTAAGGTGCACTGTCCGAGACGACCTCACCGTCGAGCAGGCGGATAGTTCTGGTCGAATACTGCGCGGCAAGCTCGGGGTTGTGCGTGACCATTATGACGAGCTTTTCGCGCGAGATCTCGCTGAGGATATCCATGACCTGCACGCTCGTCGCGGAGTCGAGCGCACCTGTCGGCTCGTCGGCAAGAAGAATATCGGGGTCATTAACGAGAGCTCGTGCTATCGCAACGCGCTGCATCTGACCGCCGGAGAGCTGATTCGGCTTCTTCTTCATCTGACTTTCAAGTCCGACACGGCGAAGCGCGTCCTCGGCACGACGGCGACGCTCGGCACGCGAAACGCCTGAAAGCGTCAGCGCAAGCTCTACATTTGCCAAAACTGTCTGATGCGAGATCAAATTGTAGCTCTGGAAAACAAATCCGATAGAGTGATTTCTGTATGTGTCGAAATCCCCCTCGTTAAAGCTTTTCGTCGACGTGCCGTTGATGACGAGCTCACCCGATGTGTACTGATCGAGTCCGCCGATTATGTTCAAAAGCGTAGTCTTACCGCAACCCGACGGGCCGAGGATCGAAACGAATTCACAGCGTCTGAAATTCAGATTTATCCCATTGAGAGCCGAAACCGACTCATCACCCGACAGGTATGTTTTCTTAATGTTTTTAAGCTTCAGCATAGTTGCTCCTGTCTTTTGAAAATAGATTACACTATATATTATCGCAAACGCACCTCATAATTCAATACAAATCTTTGAACATTTCGTGCTCTTTCGGTTTCATGTGTTTTTTTCTTCGTCAAAAAGCGAAGAATTCCGTTCGGCGACCTATGTCACGCTCGAAATTCATGTCATATAATGGTAATGCAGAGAAATCTGCAATGTCAGCCGAAAGGAAAATACAATGGCTCAATTCACAAATCAAGCACAGCTTTCTTATAACGGAGTTACGGTAAACTCTAATGTTGCCGTCGGCGAGATTGAGGAAACGCTGTCGATCACGAAGACAGCACTGTCGTCAACGTACGGCCGCGACGACACCGTAAGCTATGTCGTAAGTCTAATAAACTCTGGAACGACGCAGATCGGTCCACTGACGCTTACCGATGATCTCGGCTCTTACGAATATAATACCGCAACGCTCTACCCGCTCACGTATGTTCCGCAGAGCATACGTCTTTTCGTAAACGGAAGACTCGAAACGGCACCGAGCGTCACGGGCACGTCTCCGCTCGTCATCGGCGGCATTACGCTACCCGCCTCGGGAAACGCGGTCATCATTTACGAAAGCCGCACGAACTCGGCGGCACCTCTTGATGTCGGCTCATCCGTGACGAATACGGTCACCGCAAGCGGTGTTGCTCTCGCTGACGATATTACGGCATCGGAGGTTATAAGCGCAGAGAACGCGCCTGAGCTTGCGATCACGAAAACGGTCGAACCCGTGCCCGTTTCGTCAAACGGACGCGTGACCTACACTTTCCTCATACAAAACAAAGGCAACACGGGAACGGTGGCCTCTGATGCCGTTGTTTTGACGGACACATTTGACCCCAAACTGACAAATCTCACCGTAGAACTGAACGGAACTCCTCTCGTCGATGGCGTCTCGTACACCTACAACGCCGATACGGGCGTTTTCGCAACGGAGTCGGGTGTGATAACGGTCGACGCGGCAAGCTATTCACGCGACGTTGCGAGCGGTCTCTGGACGATCTCTCCAGCGGTCGCAACTCTTACCGTGAGCGGCAATATCGCGCCTTAAACTTCCGAAAGCAAAAAGCGAGTGCATCCGTAAGCTCGGGTGCACTCGTTTTATTATTATCCTCTGCGCGTCCATGTCGCGGGAAGCGCGGCGAGAAGCAAGGGATAAAACTCAAGTCTGCCGAGAAGCATGGCGACCGACAGGATGATCTTTGAGACTGGCGAATATGCCGCAAAGCTTGATGCGGGTCCGACTCCGCCAAAACCGGGACCTACATTGTTTATGCACGTGGCGACTGCGGTGAAATTCGTTTCAAAGTCGAACGACTCAAAGCTTACAGCGAGAAAACACGCGCCGAAAACGAACAGATAGAGCATCAGATACTCACCGACTCCGCGTCGTGTCGGCTCGTCGACGGTCTTGCCCTCGAAGCTGACAGTCGTCACGGCTCTCGGGTGCGCAAGCCGCCTGAGATCGTTTGCTATCGTTTTAAACATCATAATAATGCGCGATATCTTAATTCCGCCCGCGGTCGAGCCCGCGCATCCTCCGATGAACATCAAAATGAAGATGACAGCCTTCGAGAAGCTCGGCCAGAGATTGAAGTCAACCGTCGAGTAACCTGTGGTCGTGATTATCGAGGCTACCTGGAACGCCGATGCGCGAACGGCATCAGCGACGCTGTCGAACATATGATAAGTATTGACTGCAATCGCGGCGGCGGCGAGAGCGACGATAATGAAATACGCGCGCATTTCTTCGCTCTTTAACGCACTTTTCAGCTTTCGCGCCAATAGCAGGAAGTACAGGTTGAAGTTCACGCCGAAGATGAGCATGAAGACCGTGATCACCCACTGCGAATACGCGCTGTACGAGCCGATACTGTCGGCTTTTATTCCGAATCCGCCCGTTCCCGCAGTTCCGAGAGAGTGGACGATGCTCTCGAAAAGCGTCATGTCGCCGCACCTGAGGAAAATAATCTCGCAAAACGTGAGCGCGATGTAAATGAGATACAGTATTTTCGCCGTATCGCGAACTCTCGGAACGAGCTTTCCGACGGTGGGGCCGGGCATCTCGGCGCGCATTATGTGCATCGAGCGGCCGGACGAGGTCGGCATTATCGCCATCATGAGCACGATAATACCCATTCCTCCGCACCAGTGAGTGAAACTCCGCCAAAAGAGCATTCCGTGACTCATTTTTTCGACATCGGTGAGAATCGACGCACCCGTCGTTGTGAAGCCGCTTACGGTTTCAAAAAAAGCATCGATAAATGACGGGATCTCACCGCTGATATAAAACGGAAGTGCGCCGACAAGCGACATGAGAAGCCACGCCGCCGCAGTTGTGACAAGTCCGTCTTTTGCAAATATTATATGCTCGTGTCTGCCTGAAAGGAGCACCATTGCAAGGCCGAGTGTCGCCGATATCGCGATCGACAGTGCAAACGCAGTGAGTGTGTCCTCGCGGTATATCAGCGCGACGACACCGGGTAAAGTGAGCAGTGCCGCCTCGAGACACAAAATACGTCCGAGCATATTAATAACCGATCTGTGATTCATAATTAAAATGCCTCTCGCGAAATCATTCCGCGTCTGTGCGCTTTCTCTGTGAATTTGTGCGTCGCGGCGAGCCGTCGAGTATCTCCGACAGGTCACTGAGGAAACGGTGCGACGACATGACGACAACACCGTCTCCGGGGAAGATCATATCATCACCGTCGGGAATGATGGGATGACGATCTCTTAGTATTCCCGCGATAAGTATGCCCGGCTTGAGGTTCAGCTCTTTCAGCGGTATGCCGGTAACTGGTGAATCACGACTTACGTTAAACTCGAGTGCCTCGGCCTTTCCGTCCATGAGCTTATAAAGGTGCTCGACGTTACTGCCCTCGGAGTTTTGGAGTGCACGCGCGTACCTGACGAGCACGTCGGCAATGATGAGCTTAGGTGATATGATGCAGTCGACACCGACCTTTTCAGATATGGATGTCAGCTCGTCGCTGTTGATTTTCGCGATAACTTTCGGCACGCCGTGAGTCGAGGCGAAGATCGACATAAGTATGTTTTCTTCATCCATTCCCGTGAGAGAGACGAAAGCGTCAACGTCGTGTATTCCCTCTTCGAGCAGGAGCTCTTGGCTCGCGCCGTCGCCGTGGATGACGACCGCTTTCGGAAGAGCCTCGGCAAGCTCATTGCATACGCTTTCTTTTTTTTCTATGATCTTTACACTGTTTCCGACGGCCGTCAGCATCCTTGCGAGATAGTACGCCGTGCGACTGCCTCCGAGGATCATGATATTCTTTGCCTCGCGCATGAGCAGATTCATCTCACGGAGCATCTTCTGTATTTCGAGATGTGCCGCCGCGAGTCCGACCTTGTCACCTGCGGCGAGGTGGAAGTTACCGTCGGGGATATAAGTCTTGTCGCCGCGCGTCACGGCACACACGAGGAACTTCGCCTTGAAACGTCCGCGAATGTCTGAAAGGCGCATACCGTTAAGAACGGAATCCTCCTTTACGGCAAGCTCGATCATCTCGAAATTTCTTCTCGAAAACGACTCGATCTTTATTGCCGACGGAAGCTTTAATATGTTAAAGAGCTCATGTGCCGCGAGAAGCTCGGGATTTATAGCCATGGCAAGGCCGAGCTGTTCGCGCATGAATCCGAGCCCTCTCTCGTTGTACTGAGGATTTCTGATTCGCGCGACGGTGTTCTGCGCGCCGAGCTTTCCCGCAAGATAGCAGCTGAGCATATTGAGCTCGTCGGAGCCCGACACCGCGACGAACAGCTCCGCACGGTTCGCGGACGCTTCCTCGAGTGTTTCGAGATCTGCGCCGTTTCCGCAAACTCCCATAACGTCGTAAATATCCGTCACCGCGCTGAGTGCCTCGGCACTTTGGTCTATCGCGACAACGTCGTGCCCCTCGGATGACAGAGCGGATATGATCGACGTTCCGATCTTTCCGCAACCGACAACTATTATCTTCAAGCTGAATTCACCAACCTTCGATTCTTCGTTTAAAATATTAAAGTGCCCACAGCTCGAGCCTAACGGACACAGTAGTAGTATAGCACAAATTTGACATATGTTCAATAAGTAAGTGTCACATAATAATTGATTTTTTTCGCCTTTCATGCTATAATTTCTGTATAACCATGACGCGGAGGTACTTATGAACAAAATTACGATCATGTTCCCCGAATTTAAGACCAAAGCTCTGACTTTCAGCTTTGACGACGGTATCGACAGCGATATCGAAACTATCGATCTTCTTCACAAATACGGAATGAAAGCCACGTTTAACCTTTGCTCGGGACATTTTGCATATTCTAAGGA
>CAYWTG010000049.1:0-9419 GCA_964461155.1 uncultured Ruminococcus sp. | reverse complement strand
CTCCTCCAGAGATGGATCGAGGACGAGGAGCAGAAGCGCGGCTATATCCTCACAAAGACACCTCTCATGGCAAAGCGCGAGTTCTTCAAGATCTCCGGCCACTGGGATCACTATCTCGACGGAATGTTCATCATTGGCGACCCCTACGACGAGACAAAGGAATGCTTCGCTATCCGCCCGATGACCTGCCCGTTCCAGTATCAGGTATATCTAAACAAGAAACGCTCCTACAGAGAGCTTCCGATGCGTCTCGGCGAGACGTCCACGCTGTTCCGCAATGAGGACTCGGGCGAGATGCACGGACTTATCCGCGTGCGTCAGTTCACGATCTCCGAGGGACACCTCGTTCTCCGTCCCGATCAGCTTGCCGAGGAGTTCCGCGGATGCTTCGAGCTTGCAAAGTACTGCCTGTCAACTCTCGGACTTTGGGAGGACTGCACGTTCCGCTTCTCACAGTGGGATCCGAACAACACATCGAAGTACGAGGGCACTCCCGAGCAGTGGGATGAGGCTCAGACGATCATGGGCGAGCTTCTCGACGACATCCTCGGTCGCGAGAACTACGAGATCGGAATCGACGAGGCTGCGTTCTACGGACCGAAGCTCGACATCCAGTGCAAGAACGTCTTCGGTAAGGAAGACACCATCGTCACCATCCAGATCGATATGCTTCTCGCAAAGAAGTTTGGCATGGAATACGTCGACCGCGACAACTCCATGGCCACACCTTATATCATCCACCGCACATCGATGGGTTGCTACGAGCGCACACTCGCGCTTCTCCTCGAGAAGTACGCGGGCGCAATGCCGCTGTGGCTCTCGCCCAATCAGGTAACCGTCATCCCCGTCTCGAACGCGTTCAACGATTACGCGGAGCACGTAAAAGAGACTCTCGCGGCTGCGGGACTCCGTGTCGAGGCCGACCTCGGTACGGACACCATGAAGTACAAGATCCGCGCCGCACAGCTTGAGAAGACTCCGTATATCGTCATCGTCGGCGAAAACGAGATGACGAGCGAGAGCGTGTCCGTCCGCGCACGCCGCGAGGAGGACGGAGGCGTGATGAGCCTTGCCGACTTCCGCTCGAAGCTTCTTCTTGAGGTTGCCGAGAAGAGAAGATGACCGACAAAACGGATTTCTCAAAGCAAAAAAGAGAACTGTCGCCGGCCGAAAACGCCGTTCGCAGTATTTTGAAAAAATATCGTAAGGATATATGGGCACCGTTCGTGTCGGCTGTGAAAATGTACGAGCTGATAGCCGAGGGTGACCGTATCGCAGTCTGCATCTCGGGCGGCAAGGATTCAATGCTCCTTGCCGTCTGCATGAAGCAGCTCGCGCTCCACAGCGACGTGCCGTTTGAGTGCGAGTATATAGTGATGGACCCGGGATATTCTCCCGCGAACCGCCGACGCATAGAAGAGAACGCAGCGCGACTCGAAATTCCCGTCCGCATCTTCGAGACGGACATTTTCGGCGTCGCCGAGCGTCACGGAGGCGAGTCTCCGTGTTATCTCTGCGCGAGAATGCGTCGCGGACACCTGTACAGCTTTGCGCGAGAGCTCGGATGCAACAAGATCGCGCTCGGACATCACTTTTCCGATGTCATCGAGACTACGCTCATGGGTATGCTGTGGGGCTCGCAGATACAGGCGATGCTCCCGCGACTCGAAAGCACGAATTTCGACGGGATGGAGCTCATCCGCCCGCTGTACCGCGTGCACGAGGACAGCATCATCGCGTGGGCGAGGTACAACAGCCTCGAGTTTCTCGGTTGCGCGTGCATCATGACCGAAAAGGCAGCTCTTGACGAGACAGCGTCAAAGCGTAAGGAGACAAAAGCTCTCATTCGCCGTCTGCGAGATGAGGGAAACGTGAATGTCGAGAAGAATATCTTCAACAGCATCCACCGTGCCAACGTCGATACCCTTGTCGGATATAAGCTGAACGACGAGGAGCACTCGTTCCTCGAAAGATTTAAGAAAGATCCTCAGTAAATGTGACTTCGCCGTGCCGCGTCACGCCGTCTTTTTTGACCGTGATAAGGCGCGGCATTCCTTTTTCCGAAAGAAGAAGCGTCACGTCAAATCCGGATTTTGAAAACGAGTACATCCCGACACCGTCGCGCTCGCCTTCATCCGGTACGTGTGCCATAACATCGAAAAACACGCCGAGTCCGACAGACGCTTCATCGGTCGTCACAAGAAGCTCGCCGCTCGGCGGCGTTATGCGAATGCCCTCGGCGTCTGAGACGATGTGCACGCCCGAGAGCTTTTCGGGAGAGACGATCTCAGCTTCGCTCACACCGCCTGTGCGGGTGACATTTAAAGTGACGCTAAGCTTGCCGTCGGATACGGTGAGAGAGTAGCTCATGTCACGCTCGGCGTATGGCGCGGGCGGCGGAAGCTGTTCTCCCTCCGAGCTGTATTCGATATTTCCGAAGTTTTCATCTGCTCCTCCTCTCGCGCAAGAGGTAAAAGCCGTGCATATCAAAAGCGCGAAAAGCGCGGCACGAGCCGGTGTCTTCATTTTCCCTCCGTGCGGTGACGCGCACCGCTGTTTTCATGTTTTGCACGCGACAAGTCCGAATGAGTCATGTCGTGTGCGCCGTTACATATCTATTCACCCGAGACGCGCCGTATGACCGAAAACTTCGTCGTCTCACGCTCGCACAGTGAAAAAACGCCTCGTTCGACCGAATGCTCGTAAATTCGGCCGCGCGGGCGTTTTTTAGCATAAAAGTCTGCGCGACGGCTGCATTTTTCCTTTGCGCGCGAAAGGCGGCGCGTGGGGCTCGAGAGATATAGCTATTGACTTTATGCTATACTTTGTGCTACAATATAATAGGTAAAGAGTAACCTTTGACAAAAAGCATAAGTTTGTGCTAAATCAAATCGCCATGCGAAAGGATGCTTCCTTATGAAAAAGAAACTGATAGTCGTGATAATCGCGCTGCTGCTTATACTCCCGAGCGCAGTGGCCGTCGCAAATTACGTGAGTACGGCAAATCACCCCGCTAATAAGAAGAATACCACCCGCATCATCGTGACCGACCTTGACAATGTGCCGCACGTGCTCGAGAGAAAAGCCGACGGCGATGAGGTGGATCGCCTTATAAGCCTCATCTGCGATATCAACGACAACGCGAGAGACAACAAGCTTCCCGCGCTCCCCGATGCCGTCGCCGCAGGCAAGTATTTCAGAATAGTGCTCAGCACGGTCAGCAAGGACGACGAGTATCACTACTATATGTCGACAGATCCCGAGCTTTGCTACATATCCATGCCCGACGGCGTTATCTGCCGTCCCGATGCCGAGGATGTTTACGCGTTCCTTGAGACTTCGTTTGCCGAGACGCTCTATGAGTCCGCGACTCCTCCGACGCTCACCGTGTCGGGCGAGTTTCAAATATCCCCCGTGTCCTCCGATTGGAGCTACAAAAATTATACGGGAGAATACGTGAAGTCGACGGCTGTCGAAGCGACCGACGAAAAGCAGGAGACCGAGCTTGTCGGCGGCCTTTCGGTCGATTTCGACCACGCACCCGACTGGTGTAATATAAAGGTGACGACGGCGGACGGCGAGGAGATCTTCAACGACACCTCGGACAAGCTCGCCGACCTTCGCATCACCGAAAGCATCGACGCGACAGTCGAGATAGCGGCGAAGTGGTACGAGCTCGAGGACAGAGACAGCTTCGGCGAAAGCACATATTCCTTTGAAGCACGCCTCAACCCGCCCGTATCGTTCTATATGCCGAAAGCAACTGCGGAAAACTCGCGCTTTGTCACCCTCTCCGCGAAGAACGTGACGGACGTGTCAAAGATCGTCTATAAATGCGAACCCGATCTCGGAACGACTCCGAAATTCTACCTTGACGGCGACTGGGCGCACGCGCTTCTTGCGATCCCCGCCGACGCCATCGAGGGCGAGTACAAGATCACTCTCACATACGGCGCGGCAAGTCAGGAGCTTTTCTTGAAGCTCGAGCGAAAGGCGTACACTCCCGCAGAGGAGACAGTCGACGACGCAACCTACGCTGCCGCGTGCAGCGAGTCTGCAATAAACGAGTTTAACGAGCTTGTGAAGACGCTCGCCGCCGACACCTCCGACGAGAGATATTTCGACGGCGCATTCGGCGGATATTTCGACGACCGCATACTCTACGCGCCGATCTCTACGGGATACGGCAGAAAGATCACCTTTAACGGCGACAGCTCGAAGACGCTCGTCAACGAGGGCGTCGACTACAGCGTTGCCGCCGGCACGAATGTATCGGCGGTTGCCGACGGAAAGGTCGTTTACGTCGGAAATCTCGACTTCACGGGAAATCTCGTGGTCGTCGATCACGGCTGGGGACTCAAGAGCTGGTATTGGAACCTCAGAAGCACATCGGTTTCCGTCGGAGATACGATCAAGAAGAACGGAGTGCTCGGAACTGCGGGCAACACCGGACTTTTCTACGGCACGACTGCCGGAGTACACATCGCGCTCTCCGTCGGAGAAAATTTCGTTTGCCCCTACCAGACATGGTATAACGGAGACGGCGGTGTCGCTCTCCAGGGAGTTCTCGATATAGCACAGTAACAACAAAATATCGGACCGACACGTTAACCGATCACAACTCGGTCGTACAAGTGTCGGTCCTTTTGCTCTTAACATATCATAAATTAAGCCACTTCAGCGGAAAGGTCACAAAATAAAATGTCAAACGAAGCTTTGTATTCATTTTTTAAGGATAAATCTGTCGCGCTCATCGGCGCGGGAGTCTCGAATATGCCCGCGATCGCGTTTATTACCTCCCTCGGCGGGCACGTCACGCTCAGAGAGAAAAACACCCGAGAAAAGCTCGGAGAAAAGGCCGAGGCGGCAATATCGGCAGGCGCGCGCCTTGTTTGCGGTGAAGAATATCTCGACGGACTCGACGAGGATATAATCATCCGCTCTCCCGGCATACGCCCCGATATTCCGGAGTTCGCATCTGCCGCCGCACGCGGCGCGATCGTCACCTGCGAGGCCGAGCTTTTCGCGCGATTTGCGCCGTGCCGCATCTTCGCCGTCACGGGAAGCGACGGAAAATCTACGACGACGACGGTGCTTTCAAAGCTTCTTATGCCGCGCGGCGAGGTCTACCTCGGCGGAAATATAGGCGAGCCGCTCTTTCACAAGGTCTGCGACATGACGTGCGATGACGCCGCAGCAGTTGAGCTGTCGAGCTTTCAGCTGATGAACATGGACGCGCACTTCGACAGCGCGATAATCACCAACGTGACTCCGAATCACCTCAACTGGCACACGGGGATGGACGAATACATCGAGGCGAAGAAGAATATCCTGCGCCGCACCGACAGAGCGGTACTCAATTTCGATTGCGACGTGACGCGCAAGATCGGCGAGGAGCTCATCGCAGAGAATGCGTGCCCCGTTACGTATTTTTCTCTCTCTCTGATCGGTAATGACGTCGCGTGCGAGCGTGCGATATACCTCGACGGAGATGAGATCCTCTGCCGAGAGGGTGAGCACACGACGCACATTATGAATACGTCCGACATTTTGCTCCCCGGCCGACACAATATCGCAAATTACATGGCGGCGTCGGGCGCGGCGTGGGGCATGACCGACATCGAGCACATAAAAAGCGTAGCGTCGAGCTTCGGCGGCGTAAAGCATCGCCTGCAGCTCATAAACGAGAAGTGCGGCGTCCGCTTTTATAACAGCTCGATCGACTCCTCCCCCACACGCACGGCGGCGGCCGTCTCGGCACTGCGCGACAGCACGCCCGAGCGACCCGTCATCATAATCTGCGGCGGATACGACAAGAATATCCCGTTCGAGCCGCTTGCCGAGACGCTTTTGAAAAGCGAAAACATCAAAGCCGTCGTCCTTACGGGAGCTACGAGAGATAAAATAATGGACGCATTACGTAACAGCGACGCCTTTGACGAAAGCTTCAACGTGTCTGTCGTTCCCGATTTCGATGATGCGGTCAAACACGCGGCGAGCCTTGCACATGAGGGCGACTCGGTACTGCTTTCCCCCGCCTGCGCAAGCTTTGACGCGTTCCCGAATTTTGAAGTAAGAGGCGAGCATTTCGCCGCCGTCGTATCACAGCTTTAAGAAAAAGAGGAGCATATCATGCTGTCTGTAACGTATACCGCGTCCCTTTTCGGAATTGATGCGTTTATGGTTGCCATAGAGTGCAACGCCGTGCGCGCCCTTCCCGCGTTCGAGATCGTCGGGCTTCCCGATATGTCTGTCAGAGAATCAAAGCAGAGAATATTCACCGCCGCCGAGTGCAGCGGGATATGCTTTCCCGATGCCGAGGTGACGGTAAACCTCGCGCCCGCCGACCGCCGGAAGGAGGGCTCGGCTCTTGACCTCGGAATTTTCGCCGCGCTCTGCCGCTCGTGCGGAATAATCCCCGCGTCGTGTCCGCTCGACAAAATGTGCTTCATCGGCGAGCTGTCGTTTACGGGAGACGTCAGACGCGTGCGCGGTGCGCTCAATATGGCACTGTCAGCCGCGGAGGCGGGGCTGTGCGACATCTTTGTCCCCGTCGGAAATCTCGCCGAGGCTTCTGCGGCGGCAGGCAACGGCGTGCGTGTTTACGGAGTCGAAAGCGCGGCGGCGTTGATATCACACATGAAAGGCGAGTTTGAGATAACGCCCGTCTGCACTCCGCCCGACACGATCACCGACGACATGAGTGCCGTCTACGGCGACTTTTCACAGATAAAAGGACAAGCTCGCGCACGGCGTGCGGTGGAGATCGCCGCGGCGGGCGGGCATAATATACTGCTCATCGGCCCTCCGGGCTCGGGAAAATCGATGATGGCCAAGCGCATACCCACGATACTGCCGAGCCTCACATATGCCGAGGCGATCGAGAGCACCAAGGTGCACTCGGCGGCGGGACTTCTCGATGCCGACTGCGGCATAATCGGCCACAGGCCGTTCCGCGCTCCGCATCACTCCATGTCGACGGCCGCGCTCGTCGGAGGCGGCAAGATCCCCGCTCCCGGGGAGATATCCCTCGCTCACAACGGAGTGCTGTTCCTCGATGAATTTCCCGAGTTTAACAAAGCCTCAATGGAGGCACTTCGCGCACCTTTGGAGGACTCCGAGGTGACGATCACCCGCGCGGCGGGGCGCGTCACTTTCCCGTCGGCGTTTATGCTCGTGTGCGCGATGAATCCGTGCAGATGCGGCTATTACGGAAGCCGACGCGGGAACTGTACCTGCAGCAAGACCGACGTGAAAAACTATCTGTCAAAGCTCAGCGGCCCGATGCTCGACCGAATCGACATTCAGCTCGAGATGCCCGAGCTTGACTTTACCGAGCTTTCAAACACCGCTCCCGGCGAGAGTTCCTCTTCGATACGTGAGCGAGTCGAGGCGGCACGCAGACTTTCCCGCGAGAGATTTCGCGCGGCAGGACGGAAAAACTTCGCCTCCGGTCGAAACGCCGTGATGGACACGGACGACATACGTATGTTCTGCGCTCTCGACGACGACTGCCTGCGTATTTTGGAAAGCTCGTTTAAGAGAATGAACCTCTCCGCGCGAGCCTACGACCGCGTGCTACGCGTGGCACGCACCATTGCGGATCTCGATTACGTCGCTGCGGGAGGAGAGCTCGTCGAGAGCACCGAAGCCGGCGGCCGCATCTCGAAAAAGCACATCATGGAAGCTTTGCAAATGCGCTCGCTCGACAAGTACTTCGGCACTTCGAGGTGATTTTAATGGTCAGATTTATTTTCGGAAGCTCGGGTACGGGCAAAAGTACCCTTGTTTTCGACATGATAGAGAAAACGCTCGCAGAGAATAGCCGTTCGGTCTGCCTCATCGTGCCCGAGCAACACACGGTGGCCGTCGAAAGACGCGCCGCCGAGCGTTTTCCCGCTTCGTCGGTGCTTCGGCTCGAGGTGACGAACTTTACTCGCCTGTCCGACAGCATATCGAGACGCGTCGGCGCACTTTCGTATAATAAGCTTACTCGCGGCGCAAAACAGCTTCTCGTTTGGCGTGCTCTCATGAGCGTTTATGAGGGACTCGAGGAGCTCGGCTCGGCGGGAGGTGACGCGGTGTCGCTCGTTCCGACAGTGTATTCCGCACTGCGTGAGCTGACGCTCGGCGGAGTTTCTCCGCGAGAGCTCTCGGAAGCGGCCGACAGCCTTGAGAAGCTTGAGGGAGAAAGTTCGCTCTCACGCCGCGCACATGATCTTTCGCTTATCGCGGCCGCATATTCCGAGCTGTCGGATTCGGAGTACGCCTCACTCGAGGATCCCGTGCTCAGAGTCCGCGACCGCGCCGCCGAGAGCGGATATTTTGATAACTGCGAAGTATTTATAGATTCGTTTTATTCGATGACCGGTGCACAGCTTGCCGCACTCGGCGAGATAATTCGCCTTGCCGCCGATGTCACGCTTACGATACCCATGGAAAGCGCGGATGCCGACGGCGTTCATCTTTCGGGCGTGCGCCGATTTTACAAAAGCGTGCTCGGCGCGGCTTTGAAGCGGGGAGAGATCGAGCGCGTGACGCTGCATGATAATCACCGCACAAAAAGCGAGAGTCTTCTGCGCCTTAACGCTCATTTGTGGGACTACACATTCGAGATGCCGCCGTGCGAAAACGACGGCGCGGTCAGCGTGTATTCCGTCGCGGATCGCTATGAGGAGGCCGAGGCTCTCTCAGCCGAGATCGCGCGACTTGTCAGAGAGGGCGCAAAATATTCGGATATCGCCGTGGTCGCGGCCGATGTCGAGCGTCTTCGCGGGATCACCGATGCCGCACTGCGCAGTCATAACATTCCCGTGTTTATATCCGAAACTCGGCAGGTGAGCGCATCTCCCGCCGTAAGACTTATTTTTTCGCTTCTCCGCGTCGTCGGTCGTTGGAGGCGCGAGGACGTGATATCGATCGTCAAAACGGGGCTCTCATCCCTCGACGACACGTCGGCCTGCGCATTTGAAAACTATACCGAGACGTGGAATATCCGAACTCGAGCCATGTTTACTTCCGTATGGAACATGAATCCCGACGGATACGTCGAAAAGATGAGCGAGCGTGCGCGTGAGACTTTGTGCCTTGCAAACGAGGCGCGTGAGATCCTTGTCGCACCCCTCGAACGCTTTTGCACCGTCTTCGAGGACGGTCGTGCGAAAATATCGGACATCTGCGCGGCACTGACCGAGTATTTCGACGAGAGCGGCGCGTATTTCAAAATGCTCGAGCGTGCCGAGGCTTTGCCCGCGGATGATGCCGCACGCGAAAGGCTCGTGTGGGGCGAGATATGCTCGGCGTTCGATACGCTCGTAGAGATCGCGGGTGACGCGACCTGCGACAGCTCCGGCTTTGCCGCGCTTTTTAAATTTGTGATCTCCGACTCCGACACGGGTGCCATCCCGACGGGAGTCGAT
>CAYWTG010000048.1:0-9435 GCA_964461155.1 uncultured Ruminococcus sp. | reverse complement strand
TATCTGCGGAGGACGGCCTTGATGCGCGCCGACAGCTCTTTCATGTCAAACGGCTTTACGACGAAATCGTCCGCTCCGAGCTCGAGTCCGAGAACTTTGTCGAAGACCTCGCCCTTGGCGGTTATCATGATGATCGGCTTTGACGATGTCTCGCGGATCTCGCGGCAGACCTGCCAACCGTCTTTCTTCGGAAGCATGATGTCGAGAAGCACGAGATCGGGCTCGTACATTTTGAAATACGAAACACCCTCGGCACCGTCGGAGGCGGTCTTTACCTCGTAGCCCTCGTTCTCAAAATACAGGCGCAACAGGTCACATATATTGGGATCGTCATCTACGACCAGAATCTTTGTAGCCATTATAAATTCCTCCTTATTCGGAAATCATTTCAAAGGATATTCTTATTATACATTACACGGTCGTTTTTGTCAATCGTTTTTTAATGGTGTTTATTAATTAACGCTAAACAATCCGCGACTTTTCATTGTGTGGGTATAGTATAGCACCGAAATGTGAGGCGCAAGTGAGATGAGTGTGTTATTTTTGGAAAATTAACGATGATTTATGGCTATGACTTGATTTTATTTCGGATTTATGTTATCATATAGTTCGGTATTTTTTTGTAATAATTCTTGCCGCTTTGCGGTGAGACGGAGGTTTTATATGAAGCTTGGCATCATCGGTCTTCCCAACGTCGGAAAAAGCACACTTTTTAACGCTATCACGGGAGCGGGCGCGGCAAGCGCGAATTACCCGTTTTGCACCATAGACCCTAACGTCGGAGTCGTTCACGTACCCGACTCGCGTCTCGATACGCTTCGTGATATGTACTCCCCTCAGCTCTACACACCCGCAACGGTCGAATTCGTCGACATTGCGGGACTTGTCCGCGGCGCATCGCGCGGAGAGGGCCTCGGAAACAAGTTCCTTTCTCACATTCGAGACGTTGACGCGGTCGTCCACGTGCTTCGTTGCTTTGAAAATGACGATATTATCCACGTCGACGGCAGTGTCGATCCCGTGCGTGACCTCGAAACGATAAATCTCGAGCTCATCTTCTCCGATATCGAGGCTCTCGAGCGTCGTATCGCAAAGACGGAGAAGCTCTTAAAGGGCGACAAGTCTCTCGCGACGGAGCTTGAGGTTTTGAATAAGGTCAAGGCGGCTCTCGAGGAGGGTCGTACCGCGCGTTCGGTCGAGCTCAGCGATGATGAAAAGGAGATCCTTGCGGATGTGTCTCTTCTCACGCTCAAGCCCGTAATCTACGTTGCGAACGTCTCTGAGGACGAGGCGGCAGGTGTCAGCCCCGACAATGAATACTTCAAGGCGGTTGAAAATGCCGCTCGCGAGGAGGGCGCGGAGGTCATCCCCGTTTGTGCCGGAATTGAGGCGGAGATCGCAGAGCTTGACGCCGAGGAAAAGGCGGAGTTCCTTCGCGAGCTCGGTATCGAGCAGAGCGGACTTGACAGACTCATAAAAGCAAGCTACGCTATCCTCGGATATATCAGCTACCTCACCGCAGGCCCGAAAGAGGTCAGAGCTTGGACGATCGTTCGCGGTACGAAAGCACCGCAGGCGGCAGGCAAGATCCACAGTGACTTCGAGCGCGGCTTTATCAGAGCGGAGATCGTGTCTTTCGACGACCTCGTCGCGTGCGGCTCGATGAACGCCGCAAAGGAGCGCGGCCTTGTCAGAAGTGAGGGTAAGGACTATGTTATCGCCGACGGCGACGTCGTGCTTTTCAGATTCAACGTCTGATATAAGCGGTTTTTTTGAAAATTAAAGTAAAGGAGAGTATGATGGATAACAACAATATAGAGCTTCCGGATGAGAACACTGCTGACGCGGCCGATTTGAAAGCTCAGTCGGTTGACGCCGAAACATCTCCGAATGACGCACCGAAAAAGAGCAGTGCGCCTAAGAAGAAAAAGAAAAAATCAAAGAAGAGAACATTTGTCGAGAGCTGCAAGGAGCTCGTCCGAGATCGCAGACCTTGGTATAAGAGACTCATCGTTGCGGCACTTGTTTCGCTTGCTTTTACCTACACGCTTTTCGTTTTCGGACCGCTTGAGGTATTCTTACCGAATATTTCTTTCTACACGTTTACGTTCAATGAACTCATCGGGCCGCTTCTCACGCTCGGTGTCGCCGTCTTCGGTGCGCTGACGCTCATTTTGTTCTTGCTTCGCGGACTTATCTTTAATTTCGCGACCACGGTCGTCTTCTCGACAACACTCTGCGCGTATATTCAGTGTAATTTCATGAACTCCATATCCGCGCTCGACGGAACGGCGATCGCTTGGGAGACGATGGCAAAGTCGATGGGAATAAACGCTCTTCTCTGGGGCGTAATATTCGTTATTCCTTTTATCGTCCACTACTTCGGTCACAAGCTCTGGAGACATTTCGTGACGTTCGTCTCGATACTCCTTGTGCTCGCGCAGACTGCGGGACTTGTACAGCTTGCGCTCACAACCGACTTCAAGTATGCAGACGGAAACGGATATCTTTCGGATGAAGAAATATATCATGTGTCCGAGAAGAAAAATGTCATCGTATTCTTGCTCGACAGATGCGATAACGGTATGATCGACAGGACATTCGCGAAGTTCCCCGAGCTGAAAGACGATTTCACCGATTTCGTGAGATACAACGCCGCCGCCGGAACATACTCGCGCACCTTCCCGTCTGTGCTTTACTTCCTCACGGGAGTTAAAACCGACTATACCGAGCCTGTCAACGACTACTTTAAGAGAGCGTGGGCCGAGGGAACGTTCCTCCCCGATATAAAGAACGCGGGATATGAGACGCGCCTTTATACGGAGCTTAACTACGCTATCAAAAACACCGTATATATCGAGGACTTTGTCGACAACGTAAAAGACGACCTCGCAAAGGCGGATGTTTCAGATATGCTCAGCACGATCTGTGATCTTACGATGTACAGATACACGCCCCTGTGCATGAAGCCGTTCTTCTGGGCATACTCGGGAGACTTTGAAACCGCACGCACGGCTACCGACGGCTCTCCCGTTACCGATATCCACAAGACGGACGACGTGGCATTTTACAGCGGACTGCGCGAAGAGGGACTTACCGTTGACAAGGACAGCAACGGCGCGTTCATCTTCTATCATATGCAGGGCTCACACGATCCGTTCGTTATGAATGAAAAAGGCGAGTATGACAGAACCGCATCCGCTGAACAGCAGACTGCGGGAAACCTTAATATGATCAAGAAGTACATCGAGCTGTTAAAAGAGCAGGGAGTGTACGACGACACGACGATCATCATCACCGCCGACCACGGACTCACGGGAACGATTACAGAGCTTGATTATCCCCGCACGATCACTTGCATGGTGAAATATCCCGGTGCGAGCGAAGCCGAAGAGATCGAGACGAACTCCGCGCCGATAAATCACGATAACATCAGAGCTACGGTGCTTAAATATCTCGGCATCGATCACAGCGCATACGGCCCCGCCGTAGACGAAGTCCCAGAGGACGCCGAGATCACGCGATATTTCTACATGAGTGCGGCGGATAAGAATAAGGGACTGCACCGTGACTATGATCTCGTGACTTACGAGATAACCGGCGACATTCGCGATTTTGAAAATTGGAAGATAATCGATAGAAAACGAATCGAATATCCTTTCTACGACGCAAAATAACGCCATTTTTCCAAAGAGTTTCCGAGTTGATATGTTTATATTTATTTACCTGTCGACACGGGAGCGTAAAAGTGATATCATTATCACATAATGTTAGGACAAAATAATATTAAAGTTGAAAATCGAAAGGACTTTAACCATGAAAAAGCTTATATCTTTTCTTCTGTTCTTCATCTGCGCTATGGTAATGTGCATTTCATATGCGGCCGCATATATTGATCCGTCGGCCGTTACATACATCGTTCAGGCTCTCGCGGCTGTTGTAGTCGCCGCAGGTGCCGCTGTCGGCTTCTATTGGAGACGCATCAAGCGCGCTCTGAAGAAAAAGAAGGGTGCTGCCGAGGACGAGGAAGACTACGACGATGAGGACGAAGACGACGAGGAATAAGTCCGTCAAAAATCTGTCAAGCGAGAGAAAGCTCCGCAAAAACAGCTCTCCGAAGGAAAAATCCTCAGCGGAAAAAGCCTCGGTCGGAAGATTCTCTGAGAAAAAATCTTCCGAAAACAGCTCCTCGGACCTTCGTGCACGACTAATGTGGCTCTGTATACCCGCCTCAGCGGTGCTCCTCGCAGTTTTACTCAATAGCTTTGTTATCATATCTGCCATAGTTCCGAGTGAGTCTATGGCAGATACCATTGAAAAGGGATCTTTGATCGTCGCGTCCCGACTGGCATATAAAAGTCACGATGCAGAACGCGGCGACATTATCCTCTTTGTTCACCCCGACATCGACGAGCCGTATCTCGTAAAGCGCGTCATCGCTTTGCCCGGAGACACGGTGGAGATTCGTGACGGATATGTTTATCTGAACGGCAACAGCTCGCCGCTTGACGAGACTTACGTTTCAAGCCGCTCGGATGATGATATCGAGAGCATCACCGTGCCCGAGGACTGCTATTTCGTGCTCGGTGACAACAGATGTCACTCAACGGATTCGCGAAGCGAAGATTTCGGCTTTGTAAAGCGCGAGAACATCCGCGCACGTGCCGTCATCACTTTGCTGCCGAAAATAAAAACATTGTAAATGCGCACTCGCGCGGAAAGGGAATAAGATGGGTGCAATCTATAATACCGTGATCGGTGCCATCGGAACCGTTCTCGGATACGTTATGTATTTTTGCTTCCACTTAGTCAAGGACTACGGAATTGCCATAATCCTCTTTACTTTCCTCACCAAGGTGATCATGTTCCCCATATCGCTGATGGTGCAGAAAAACTCCATTAAGATGGTAAAGATGAAGCCGGAGCTTGAGGCTTTAAAGTATCAGTATATAGACGATCAGGACGCGTATCTCGACGCGCAGACCGCGCTTTATAAAAAAGAGAAGTACAGCCCGATGGCGGGCGTGTGGCCGCTCCTTTTACAGCTTCCGATAATCCTCGGACTTGTAAACGTCGTCTACGAGCCGCTCAAAAACCTCCTCCGTATGCCATCCGCAGTCATTAACGCACTTGTCGACAAAACCGCGCAGCTTCTCGGCACAAGCGTAGCCGAACTCGGTTCTCAGGCTCAGCTCCGAGTAGTCGAGCTTATTCAGAATCCCGAGTACATCGATCACTTCCGCTCGGTGTCGGTTGACGGATACGACGTGTCGTCGTTCGTCTCGTCGATTGAGGGACTTAACATGAACTTCCTCGGAATCAACCTCGCGGCAACTCCGAGCGTTACGGTTCTCAATCTCCTCTTCCTCGTTCCGATCCTTGCGGGTCTCTCCGCACTTATCATGTGCGTCATCCAGAACAAGATCAATGTCCTGCAGATCGAGCAGAGCAAGCTCTCGCAGTGGGGAATGACCGCGTTCATGATCGCGTTCTCGACGTATTTCGCATTCATCGTACCGACCGGTGTCGGCCTCTACTGGACTTGGGGTAACCTCTTCGCGATCCTTGTAATGTACCTCGTTAACGTCATCTACAGTCCTAAGAAGTACATCGACTACAAGGCACTCAACGAGCTTAAAGCTCAGCTTGCAGACGAGCGTGCGGCCGAAAAGCGCAACCGCAAGCTCGCAAAGCAGTACTACAAGAAGTTCTGCAAGAGCGAGAATCTTGAGAAGATGAAGCTCATGTTCTACTCCGAGGGCGGCGGATATTATAAGTATTTCGCAAACATCATCGACGCGGTGCTGAAAAAATCGAAGCTCAAGATCCACTATGTAACGAGCGACCCGAATGACCCGATACTGAGCACCGAAGAAGAGCGCATAATCCCGTATTACGTCGATGAGCGCAGACTCATTTCCCTCATGATGAAAGTCGAGGCGGATATGGTCGTCATGACGACACCCGACCTGGAAAAGTATCACATCAAGCGTTCTCTCGTCAGAAAAGACGTTGAGTATGTCTACACCGACCACGCTTGCACGAGCCTCAACCTCACATACCGCACGGGTGCGTTTGACTACTTCGATACGATATTCGCAGTCAGCCCCAAGCAGGCCGAGGAAGTTCGAGCGATGGAGAAAGTCCGCTCCACAAAGGAGAAGCGCATAGTCGAGGTCGGATACGGCCTTATTGACAATATGATCTCGGCGTACGAGTCGTCCGACAAGAGCGAGAACGAGAAGAAAACCGTTCTCATCGCACCGTCGTGGCAGTATGATAATATCATGGACAGCTGTCTTGACGATCTTATCGCGGGACTCCGCCGCACGGATTACCGCATCGTGATCCGTCCGCACCCCCAGTACACAAAGCGTTTCCCCATGAAGATAAAAGAGATCATGGAGAAGTACCGCGACGATTTCAGCGAAGATTTTGTCATCGAGACCGACTTCTCGTCGAACGTCACCGTGTACACGGCCGACCTGCTCATCACCGACTGGTCATCTATCTGATATGAATACAGCTTTACCACGAAGAAGCCGACGCTCTTTGTAAATACTCAGATGAAAGTCGTCAACCGAGCGTATAAGAAAGTCAAGATCACGCCCTATGACGTTACCGCACGTGATATCATCGGACGTTCCGTCGAGAAGGACGCGCTCGGAGACATCGACAACATCGCACGTGACCTCATCGAGAATCAGGCGTCTTACGCCGAGAGGATCGACCGCGAGCGTCATGAGTATTTCTACAATCTCGGCTCAAGCGGCGAGGCTGCGGCAGATTACATAATCTCTCGTCTTGTTAAGAAGAAAAAGAAGAAAGCTAAGCTTGAATCGGAAAACACCGAGTCGTCAAGCGAAGAAACAAGCACCGACAGCGCGTCAAGCGAAAGCATTACCGTCGGCGCAAACGACTGACACTTTCTTTTGATCCGTTAGTTTTAAGCACCACCGACATAAAGCCACACAGTGCTTTGTGATCGGTGGTGCTTTTTTGCGAAACGCAAACGAAAACAGAGAACGTCGGGCGCATTGAGCACTCGACGTTCTCTGTAGGTAGGTATAAAAAGAGGTTGGCGAAAATTAATTATAGGTTCCGATAAATCGCATGAGTATTGTCGCAACCTGCGCTCTCGTCGCGCTTCCGCGAGGATCGAAGTCACCGGACGGCTGACCTGTGATGAGTCCCGCCGCGTATGCCCACGACGCGCTGTCTTTCGCGTATGCGCGGATCTTAGAGGAGTCCTTGAAGTTTGTAAGGTCTGCGCGAGCCGAAACATCTATGCCGCGGTACTGCGCGTATCTGTAGAAGATCGCGGCGAGCTGTTCGCGGATGACGTTTCCGTCGGGCTCGAACGTCGTGTCGGTGATTCCCTTGACGATCTCGTTTTCATAAGCCCAAGCCACAGCATCACGATACCACGACTGCTTGAGATCAGTGAACGGTGTCTTTCCGTTCGGCTTCGGCGAGCCCTCCATTCTCCAAAGAACTGTTACGAGCATCGCGCGGCTCATATTGGTGTCGGGTTCATAAGCGGTAGCCGATGTGCCGTTCATGAGTCCGCGAGATACAACAAAGTCCGTAGCCGCGTGGAACCAGCTTCCTTTCTTGACATCCTTGAAAGACTTGCTCGGGCACTCGATCGTCTGGAGGACGATTTCCTTAGTCTGTGTCGTAAAGTGGGAATCTGTAAATGTTGCCGTGTAAACTGTTTTACCGGTGAGCTTGCAGGTTGCTTCCTTGATGTCGGCACTTACGCTTGCGACCTCTGTCAGCGGCTTTGAAGCGGGGTATTCGTAGCAGTTTTGGAGAGTGCAGGCTACAGTTGCCGTGCAACTGTAGGTGCCGTCCTCGTTCTCGGTCCATGTGTATACGGGATCGGCGAAGGTGTGCTTCGGATGTGTTGCGGGGATGATTTCGTCCTTTTCCTGAGTCGTGAAGTGAGAATCGGTGAACTCAGCAACGAATGTCATCTTACCATTCGTAGTCTGTGACGGGGGATTTGTGCTGTATGCGTGCATTGATCCCACCTCAGTCAGCGGGTTCGACTTCGGATGAAGCGGGCAATTTTCGTTTTGGCAGTACGCGCTTGCCGTACAGATGTACATTCCGTCGTCGCCCTTGACCCAGCTGTACTCGGGGGTCGTGTAGTTGTGCTTTGTTCCTGCAAAATTCAGATTTGCCTTTGAGCTTTCCTTTGTGCAGTCCTCATCGAGGTAATACTTACCGCAGACGGCGCAGTGCCAGTATTCTTTCTGCGATGTGCCGTTGCAGTCGGCGTCTATCGCGTCGCTGTGCGTGGTCATATGACCGCGCGCGGGGAGTGTCTTGCGGTCGAAAGTTTCGTTGCAGTCGGCGTCCTGGCAGATGTAGTAAACAGAGCCGGCTGTTGTACAGCTCGATGCTTCAAGCACCTGCTTAAAGGTGTGAGCTTTCGGGAGAACGGTGACCTGATAGGATTTTTTCATACTTCCGGAAGACACCGTTACGGTGTATGTGCCCGCTTTTTCGGCGTTGTAGTCGCTGCTTACCGAGTAGCCGCCGTAGGCGCGTCCGTAGGGGCCTCCGCTGATGCGTGAACCGTTGAGAGTTATATTAACTTCGAGCCCGGCAAAGGTCAGGGGCTCACCGTACTTAAACACGGTCTGAACATTATCCGTGTTTATGGAGATAGCCTTAAATGTTCCGAGTCTTACGGGATTTCCGTATCCGCTGACGTTGCTGAAGCACCAATTACCTGTGAGATTGATCTTAGACTTTGTGAGGTCTTTTGCTTCGTAGTATTGCAGTGCGTCGCCTCTTCTGAGAGTACCGACGGTGACGAAGTTAACGAGAGTGTGCTTGGCACCATCTCCTGTGTAGAGAACATTTCCCGTGCTCCAAAGAGTTTCAATATATCCTATAAACGAGCCGTGACGGCTGCTTGTGGCGTAGTTGGTATGCTGGTCGGTTGTGGCATTTACCGTTTTATAGTTCCAACAGTAATTTAGCGTTGCTCTGTAGACTTCGCCGATGAGACCGCCCGCGTTGTTGCCCGCGTTATTATTTTCAAACTGAAATAAATAACCTTCCTCACGGCCGCAGTGGCTTACCGTTGCATTTTCGCCGAGGCGACCGACGAGGCCTCCGAGCGAACCGGATGTTGAATTATATCCGAGTGCGGGGGTGCAGTCATATGCGATACACTCTGAAAGTGTTGCGCGATTCGTGACCTCGCCGACGAGACCGCCGACATATGCACCGCCCCTGCTGTCTGCAATGTATCCCACGGAGACCGAAACGGCTTCGCAACGGTATATTTTTCCATAATTGAGCTTTCCCGCGATCGAACCGACGCGGAACATACTGCTTTCGGTAGAATTCGGCTGAATGGTCGCGTTTGCCACAGTAAGGTCGGATATAATGCCGCCGTTTTCCACCACGGAGAAC
>CAYWTG010000047.1:0-9553 GCA_964461155.1 uncultured Ruminococcus sp. | reverse complement strand
AATGTAAAGCAAAGCGCGAGCCACACTGGCGCGATCACGGAAAGTCGGCGAAGATAGCTTCGTTTATCCGAAAAAAGATCGGCAAATCTTCTGAGATATTTATGTTTCGGGCGAGATGCCCCGTCGTTACGTTTTTTCATGTCGTCTCCGATCGAGTTTATTTATACTTATTATACAGTCTTCTCAACGCTTTGTCAACGGATTATTGATTTTTGACAATAAATAAATTTAAAATGCGGTGCCTTTTCGTTAAAAAACGCCGTGACGCAAAATAACGGCAGTGTCGTGCACCGCCGTTACGGATTAGAGTTTTTTGTCTGTCAGTCCTTCCAGACGAAATTGTAGTTTATCGACTCACCGCCGTCGACAAGGATGTTCTGTCCGGTACAGAAAGTGTTGGTGACAGTCAAAAAATACGCCCATTTTGCTATCTCCTCCGCCGTCGCCCATCTTTTCAGCGGAGTCTCGTCCATGATCTGCGACCAAAGCTCGGGATCGTTCATCACGCAGTCGTTAAGGGGAGTTATTACCCCTCCCGGATCGAGGCTGTTGCACGTCGCGCCGAACTTTGCCACGCGGAGCGCGACATTTTTCGTGTACGCGAGCACGCCCGCCTTGCTTGCACAGTACTCGGGGAACTCTGCTCCCGTGTGAGCGGAAGCGGAACCGATATTCAATATCGAGCGGATCGCGGGCTGTACGCCGTAAAGCTCGGTGATATCGATGAGGGCTTTCAAATTAATGTCGATGTCGTTGTCGTTCTGCGTCCCCGCGTTATTTATGAGGATCTCCACGCCGTCGATCTGCGGCATGAACTCGGGCACGCGAATGTCGTGGATATAGTGCTTGTAGTTCTCGTGACGAAGCGAGGTCGTGCGGCGGTCGATTCCGATGACGGTATGACCCTCGCGCAAAAATTCCTTTGCTATAGCCGCGCCGATACCGCGCGACGTGCCTGTGATGAGTATTTTCATTTGTTCTTTCCTCCGATGTATTCAAGATATTCTCGTCCTACGTTTTCTTTCTGCCAAACGCGGGCTATGCGATATCCGACCGGCGAGAAGACGACCTCCATTAAAAGTTCGGCGACCGCGCCCGTCAGCGCACAGGTTGCGCACTGGAGCACCGTCCACGAAAATCCGTCCCAGAAAATCGGCGCGAAGAAAACGAAGACGATAACAGAAAATATAAAATTATCGAAAAACTGTCCGACGAATGTCGAGATGTAGCTTCTCGCGGCAAAAGCGAGTCTGCCGTCGGGATTCTTTTTGAAGCATCTTCCGATCAGATGATTTATGCTGTTATTGAGAGCGGATGACGACAAAAAGGCAACCGTGCTTCCGAGGAGCACGAACCAAGTACCGCCGAAAATACCGTTGAAAGCTGTGTAGTCGTCGGCATTTGAGGGGATGGAGCTTGCGACAAAGAATATCAGGCACACAAGCAGGTTGATCCCCGAGGCGAGCACAGACACCGACCCCGAAGCTTTCGGGCCGAAATGCTTTGTTATGATATCCATGCACATGAAAGAAAGCCACGATACGAGGATACCGCCGTCTATGGCTATAAAATCAAGTTGCAAAAGCGTCTTGTTTGCAAGCAGATTCATGCAAATGACGCTCACCACGAACAAGGTGACGACGGCGGCGGGTATTGAGTTTAAAAGCAAGTGGAACTCGCGCACCTCGCGGCGAACGTAGTCTCTGAAAGTGTTTTTCATTTAAAGGTAACTTCTCCGAGGGGGAATTCGTGTGGTATTATATATAGCTGACAACAGTGAGTATCAAACCGAGAACTATCACAAGAACCGATACTGCGCCGAAGAACAAGAGCATCCACACGACAAACGGCAAAGGCGGCGATTTGCGTTTTCCGTCATAGTCAAGAGGCTCGCGCCTTTCGCCATATTCAAAAGCTTGATTCGCGCTCCGCGTCGTCTTCATCAGCGGTGCGGTTGTTTTAGGTGCCGTCTTCGGCAACGTCTCGGTCGTCTTCTGAGTTAAATTCGGCGTTTGCACGTAAACGGTATGCGTTGCACTCCGTTCAACGGTTGTGTTCCGAGCTTTTGAGACGCTGCTTGCGCAACCTGTCTTCGCACTACGCACGCCGAGCGTTGTATTTGATGTCCTCTTGCGGTAACGCGCGATAGGGTCGTCGCAGTTCAAAATACGATGATAAAAGTTATGTACCCACAGCTCGTCCCCGCTTTTGCACATATTATCTTCGCTTGAAGCCGGGTCGTGCACGATTTGATTTCTGACATAGCGATAGTGCTTGAGCTGTCTCAAGTCGTCAGACCATCCCGGAATACGGCACGCCGCGCTCGACTGCTGAGACATATCGTCAATATACGAACTCACGCCGTGATTTGTGCCGTAAAGCTCACAGCACAATTTCTCAAGCATCTTATAAGCCTCCAAAAATCCCATAACGCGTACCTCCGCATCAGATTTTTGACCAAGTTTACTTAATTATAGCACATCTTGAAGGATAAAACAACCACTCTTTCACCCTCGCGACGCTTTGAGGCTCAATTTACGCTTTTATACTGTGAGGCTCACGGTGCAAGCTGTCATAACATCTTCAAATTCGCTTTCCTCCCCTACAAAAATAAAAAAATTAAAAATATTTCGTTTTGGGGTGGAAGTTTTTCGTTTTCGATGTATTATATATAGTGAAGGCGCAGAAATCATCCGCTTCTCGCCTCAGACCGCTTTCGGATATCTCCTCACATCCGAAAATCGGTTGACTAACACCTACAGGCAAAACACCGATGACGATCATCGGTGTTTTGCCGTTTTGGCAGATATCCCGTGTGGCTTATTTGAAATTAACAGCATCATCCCCATATTATTCCCGCAAAACCGCGGTTTAATATTTCTCATTCGGTGCATACTAATACCGTTCGCAGAACAGTGATAAAGGAAGGTCTTATTATGATTGACAGATTGTCTCTTATTCTCGTTGTGATCGGTGCTCTTAACTGGGGATCGGTCGGGCTTTTTGATTTTGATGCGGTAGCTTGGCTTTGCGGCGGGACTCAGGCAGTTCTCGCGCGTATTATCTACACCGTTGTGGCTCTCGCGGGTCTGTGGTGTATCTCGCTTATCTTCCGCAGGAGAGAACGCGCGAATTATTGATTCTTCGCGACGCGCGAGTTTCGTGACGACAGAAAGATCCACTCAGACGTTTTGAGCGAAAAAAGGAAAGAGGCTCGACAAACAATCGGGTTCTCTTTCCTTTTTAACTTTATTTAATTATCTCTCGGAGATAGGTACGTACTGTCTCTGAGGTGTTATCTCCTTATATGCGGGACGGATGATCTTGCTTGCGTTTGCAAGCTCTTCAAGGCGGTGTGCGCTCCAACCTGCGACTCTTGCCACTGCGAAGAGCGGTGTGTAGAGCTCATGCGGGAGTCCGAGCATATCATATGCAAAGCCGCTGTAGAAATCGACGTTTACGGAAACGCCCTTATACATACGACGCTTCTCGGCAATGACCTGCGGTGCAAGTCTTTCGACGGAGTGATAAAGCTCAAGCTCCTCCTGTCTTCCCTTTTCGACGGCAAGCTTTGCGACAATTTCGCGAAGTATGCGCGAACGCGGGTCGGATACGGAGTATATTGCGTGGCCGACACCGTAAACGAGTCCGGAACGGTCGAATGCTTCCTTATTGAGAAGTTTTGAGATATATGCGCAGATCTCGTCGTCGTCTTTGTAGTCGCCGACGTTTTTCTTCATGTCCTCAAACATACGAACGACTTTGATATTCGCGCCGCCGTGCTTCGGGCCTTTGAGAGAGCCGAGAGCCGCGGAGATCGCGGAATATGTATCGGTTCCGGAAGACGACACGACGCGCGTCGTGAACGTGGAGTTGTTTCCGCCGCCATGCTCTGCGTGGAGAATGAGTGCGGTATCGAGAACCGCGCTTTCGAGTGCGGTAAACGAGCTGTCGGGACGGAGCAGATGAAGAATATTCTCTGCCGTCGAGAAGCTCGGCTCGGGTGCGTGGATAAAGAGACTGTTTCCGTTATGATAGTGCTCATACGCGTGATAGCCGTATACGGAAAGGAGCGGGAAGACGGATATCAGCTGCAGACACTGGCGAAGCACGTTTGCGATGGAGATATCGTCGGGATTTTCATCGTAAGAATACAGCGTGAGCACACTTCTCGAGAGCGCGTTCATCATATCGGAGCTCGGTGCTTTCATTATAACGTCGCGCACAAAAGACGGCGGAAGCGAACGATAACTGCCGAGAAGCTTTCTGAATGATTTGAGTTCGGCCTCCGTGGGGAGCTGGCCGAAAAGCAGAAGATAAACGGTTTCTTCAAAACCGCTTCTTCCCTCGTCAAGGCAAGCCGACGTGATGTCGCGCACGTTCATTCCTCGATAAAAGAGCTGTCCGTCGCAAGGAACGATCTGACCGTCGCGCTCCACTCTTGCCGTTACCTCGGAGATAGCGGTGAGTCCCGCCAGGACACCGTTACCCTGCAAATCACGAAGACCGCGTTTCACATCATATTTACCGTAAAGCGAGGGATCGATGCCGGAATTCATCTCGACACGGCCCGCAAGCTCGCGTATTTCTTCGGTGATCTCCGAATAGTTTCTTGTTTCCTGTGCGTTCATAGCTTCCTCCGTTTCTGTTTTTGTAGTGATGTACTCATTAATTATACTATAGTTCGGACGGCGGGTCAATAGTTTTTCCGAAAAATTCAGAAAAGATTAATATTTTCTGCAACTTGCGCGATCCAAAAATTCATATTTCGAGTCTTTCGGGCCATTTTACGTGCGAAATACAGAATATTTGCAAATTGAAAATTCAAATTCAAATTTGCACTTGTAATCGCGGCGAAGCTATGGTATCATAATAAGGATCAAAAAGCAAAACGGCGGTTAATATTATGATGATATCAACGAAAGGCAGATACGCTCTGCGAGTGCTTTGCGAGCTCGCGACGGTATATGCCGACGGCTACGCTTCTCTGAAGGACATAGCCGACTCCCAACACATATCGGTAAAATATCTTGAATCGATCACGGCGGAGCTTTACCGCGCGGGTCTTGTCGAAAGTCGACGCGGCAGGTGCGGCGGCTATCGTCTTGCAAGCTCGCCAAGCGAGATCTCGATCTATTCGGTTTTCAAAGCGGTCGAGGGCACGGTCTCCGCAGTCGCGTGCCTCGATCATGACAATATTCTTTGCGGACGCGAGGAGCACTGCGTGGGCTATCCGCTCTGGCTAAGTCTGCAAAAGGTTATCGACGACTATCTTTCAACGGTCACTCTCGACGACGTGATTCGCGGAAAGTTCAGCGGCGCGGAGGTGAACGAAAAATGAGCATATACGCCGACAACGCCGCGACAACTCGGCTGTCGCCCCATGTGCTCTCGGTCTACACCGAAGCTCTTTGCAATATTTTCGGAAACGCATCGAGCACTCACAGCTCGGGTTTTGCCGCGTCATGCGCGCTCGAAAACGCGCGTGCCGACATCGCGCACGCTCTCGGATGCGAAGCCGAAAATATCATATTCACGTCGGGAGGCTCGGAAAGCAATAATATCGCGCTTCTTTCTGCGGCGGCAATAGGAGAAAAAGAAAACAGGCGTCACATCGTGTCGTCATCTATCGAGCACCACTCCGTTTTGGAGGTTTTGAAGTATCTCGAACGTCGCGGTTTTGAGGTGACGCTTGTCGATCCGCGCGAAAACGGCATTGTTTCATCCGACGACATCGCGTCAAAGCTTCGTCCCGACACCGCGCTTGTCACTTTAATGCACGCGAACAACGAGATCGGCACTCTGCAGCCGATAGTGCAAACGGCCGCGCTCTGCCGAAAGCAAGGTGTACCGTTTCACTGCGACGCCGTGCAGTCTGTAGGACACGTTCGTCTCGAGCTTTCAACGCTTGAAGTCGACACGCTGTCGCTCAGCGCACATAAATTCCACGGGCCGAAAGGAGTCGGCGTGCTTTTCGCGCGGGACGTGTCGCTTATCACTCCTATTATTCGCGGCGGTGAGCAGGAGCGCGGGCTTCGTGCGGGGACCGAGAATGTTCCGGCGATATGCGCTATGGCGGCGGCTCTCACGGAATCTCTTTCGGGGCTTCGGGAAAAGCAAGAAAAAGTTCTCGCCATGCGCGAGAGGCTCATCGACGAGATACTGACGCTCGACGGAGCTTATCTCAACGGCGACCGCACAGAGCGTCTTGCGGGAAATGCGAATTTCTCCTTTGACGGCGTCGGCGGCGAACAGCTTGTGTATTTGCTCGACTCATTTGGGATAGAGCTTTCGTCGGGATCCGCCTGTGCGGCGCGTTCGTCCGAGGCAAGTCACGTTGTACTTGCGACCGGTGCTTCATTTGAACGCGCTCGTTCGACACTTCGCATTTCGCTTGACGAATACAATACCGCGTCGGAAGTCGACGAGATCGCACGCGCGGTCAAACGCGGCGTCGAAACCATCAGAAATATCAGCTGACGAATTTCATACATACACCGAAAGCGGCAGACAAAACATGAGTTTTGCCTGCCGCTTTCGCTTTGATGCCCTATTATTTATAGTACACGTCGCGGAGCTTTGTTACGACTCCGTTGCACTCGATAAACATGGTGTAAGGGCCGCCTGCGGGATGAGCCTTGAGCTCGATCTCGAAAGTGCCGTCTGTCGGCCAGAACAGGCCGCTGTTATAGTCGATACTGATCGTGATGGCGTTCTCCGCCTCTCCGTAGATCTTAACGGGTTTGTCGGCGGGAAGTGTCATTCCGTCGTGAAATTCTTTTGCAAGCTTCATTTTATTTAAGTTCCTTTCGGTTATAGTGTGATTTTAAACTGTGACGCGGGAAGTCCGACCGATGAATACAGTCTGACATCGCTGTGTGTGGTATAAGCGAAGCTGACAGATTCAATGTCGCGCCGACCGACGTCGAGAATTATCCTCGACTTGTCAAGAGCGTACCCGACCTCTGTCTCGCTGCCGTTTTTGTCGGTCACGCAAAAGCTGAGCTTCCGCGTTTCGTAAAGTCCGTCGCCGGTGTTTTCAAAGTTAAGTATGACTTTGTCACCGTCGCGCACGGCACCGATGCAGATCGGGGGCTTGTACTCGATATTCTCGCCGTACAGCATTCCGCGGGCATAACGTGCGAGACGCTGTCCGACGGTCTTTTTGTCTCTCGGGTGGATGTCGTTCAAGTCACCGACGTCTCCGGTCGTGATCATACCGATATTGTGACCCTCTGTCGCCGCGCGAAGCTGTTGCTCACGCACGATCTGCCAAGCGTCGTCGGGGCGATACTCGATGTAATACGCCAGCTGAACCGTTATGAACGGGAGATCGGGACATCTCCAAATACGACGCCAGTCGCGCACCATAAGGTCGAACATATACGCGTAGTGAGGAGCGATCGACGCGGCGCAGTCGCTCTCGCCCTGGTACCAGATAACTCCCTTGACGGTATACGGAGCAAGGGCTGCCAGACGTTCGCTGTACTGGTGTGCATATCCGTTGAACGGAAATATGTCCGCGTCATCGTGGAATTTCGGATTCGTGGCGAAAAATGGATCTTCCGCGCACGTTTCGGGTGATATCCAAGAGCGAATGCACGTTGCGCCCTGGTTACACGATACGATTCCCACGGGAATGTCGCGTGCGGCGGATAGCTCGGTCGCAAAGTGCGACGCTACGGCGGAAATTCCGTCGGCATTTTCCTCGCACACGTCGACCCACTGCATATCCGTGCGCTCTCTGCGGTCGCACTCCCATTCGCGGTCGGGTGTGAACATACGCACGGGGTGCGACACCTTTACGAGCTCCTGCGGCGCGTCGGCGAGAGTCAGTCCCATATTGGACTGACCTCCCGCGATGAATACGTCACCGTAATATATGTCTTCAAAAGTCGCGCACTCGTCCTTACTCGAGATCATCATCTTGTAAGGGCCGCCCGCCGCGTGAGGCGGGAGCATGAACTCAAATCTGCCGTCTGTCGGTACACACTTTTCGCAGATATCGTCGATTTTCAATGTGACCTCATCATCGGCACTTCCCCACACGCACACTGATGTGTCGCGCTGGAGTATCATGTGATCGCAAAATATTGACGCTACTGTCATTTTCACTCACCCTTGACAGAAAATGACACACCGCACGGCACGCTGAGAAGACGTCCGTCAGCCTTTACGCTGTCGCCGTTTTCGGATACAAAAGTCGCACCGGCCTGTGCTTCGGGGATCTCGACTGTGACGTTGCCCTCTCCGTCGACCTTAAACGAAGTGACCTTCATATCGCTCCAAGAAGCCGCGACCGTGTAGTTACCGCGAGCACGGAGTCTCTCAAACGAACCGCAACCGAGCTCATCGGAAACGGCGGGAAGAAGCGAGATCATACCCTCATGGCTCTGGAGCACCATCTCCGCGATAGCGGCGGCTCCTCCGAAGTTACCGTCGATCTGGAACGGCGGATGATTGTCGAAGAGGTTGTGAAGAGTCGAACGCGTGAAGAGTGCTCGGAGGTTCTTGTATGCGTCCGCGCCGTTCTTGAGTCGTGCGAACATACAGATAAGCCATGCGCGGCTCCAACCGGTGTGACCGCCGCCTGCGGCAAGTCTTCTGTCCATTGAAACGCGGATCGCGTCGAAGAGCTCGGGTGTTTTACGCGTGATCTGAGCGGCGGGATAAAGTCCGAATCCGTGTGAGATGTGGCGATGTCCGGGCTCGTTCTCCTCATAGTCGCGGATCCACTCCTGAAGCTGGCCGTGCTTTCCGACCTGCATCTTCGGCATTTTCGCGCGCGTCTCGCGAACTTTCTTCGCATAATCGGGATCGATACCGAGTATGTCCTCGCACTCGGCGTAAATATCAAGAATGCCGCCGATGATCTGGATGTCCATCGTGGGAGACATTGTGAGGTTGAGTGCGGTCTTCTTGCCGTCGCGCTCGAAGAGATATGTATTCTCGGGGGAAGCGGAGGGGCCGGAGTAGATCACGCCGTCGGGTCCCTCGAACATTGTGTCGACGAAGAACACCGCGGAGTCGCGAATGAACTCGTATGCAGTCTCGCGGAGGAACTTTTCATCTTTTGTAAAGAGATAGTGCTCCCACATATGATGAGCAAGCCAAGCTCCGCCGAGCTGCCAAAGTCCCCACATTCCGTCGGCAGCAGCCGCGAACTCATAAATGTCGGCAACGTGGTGAACGACAGCACCGCCCGCCTCGTAGTTCTCGCGTGCGACACGACGTCCGCCCGGAAGCAGGCACTCGTTCATATAGTTGAAAAGGCCGCCCGCGCACTCGCCGATGTTGGCCGTCTCGCAGTGCCAGTAGTTCATTTGGAGATTTATATTCGTGTGATAGTCCGAATTCCACGGAGACTCGAGTCCGTCCGACCACACGCCCTGCAAATTCGCGGCGTATGTATCTTCACGGCTCGACGAAACGAGCAGGTATTTACCGAACTGGAAGTAAAGCGAAACCAGCCCCGCGTCGCGCGCGTCGTCATTTAACAAAAGTCTTCTCAGACGCTTGCCGACGGGGAGCTCATCTCGGCAAGCGTCTGAGA
>CAYWTG010000046.1:0-9559 GCA_964461155.1 uncultured Ruminococcus sp. | reverse complement strand
ACTCGCCGATATGCTCAAGTAAGTCATAAAACCGTGCCAAGCTAAAGCGACAAAGTTAAAATTAATAGCGTCACATATACGAAAAAACGTGGGCGACCGTCGGTCGTCCGCGTTTTTTTCGTATGCCGCCGTACCCGACGCGCACTTTTACGCACCCTCGCGCGATTTTTTCTCTTTTATCATTTCGTGCAAGGCGTCAAGTGCATTGGAAAGTCCGCCGACACAGTCAATAAGGCCGCAACGCACCGCCTCCATGCCGTCGACGAGACTTCCCGTGTCCGTTGCTATCTGATCCGTTCGCATCAGCATTTCGCGAAATGCGTCCTCCGTGACGCGCGAGTGTCGCGTAACGAAATCGATTATGCGATCCTGCATATTTTCAAAATAAAAATACGTCTGCGGCGTGCCGATCACGGTTCCGCTCACGCGCACGGGGTGGATAGTCATCGTCGCCGACGGCACGATAAATGATTTTTTCGCCGCCACCGCGAGAGGCACGCCGATCGAATGACCGCCGCCGAGTACGAGTGACACACTCGGAGTCTTCATCCCCGCAACAAGCTCCGCTATCGCAAGTCCCGCCTCAACATCGCCGCCCATCGTGTTCAGCACCATCAAAAGCCCGTCGATCTCGGGGCTCTCCTCAACTGATACAAGAAGCGGGATTATGTGTTCGTATTTCGTGGCCTTTTGCCCATCGCCGAGGGCGTAATGTCCCTCAATCTGCCCGATCACGGTCAGACAGTGTATGGCGGAGTATTCAGACTTTGAGATCACGCTCCCGCTTTTCATTATATATTCGAGCCGTTCGCATTCCTCGTCGACGCTCGCTTTCAAATCCGTATTTTTCTCGCTGTCCGTCACCATGTGCCTCCGTTTTTTATTTTTATTGTTCCGCATATTGCGAAAATTATGCAAAAGTCGCCCGACGCACATAAAAACACTTGATTATTTTCCGCCGAGGGTATATAATCTATATGTAATATAAACTTAGGACGGATTTAGACTTGATTTTTGAAAAATACATAATGCCGAAAATGATGCTTTCATCATTCAGAGACGTCACCCCCGCGCTTTTACACTCGCTCGGGCGTCGCCTCCTTATTTGCGATATCGACAACACCCTCGTCACCTACGACGACCCGTGCCCGACGCCTGAGCTTCTTGAGTGGTTCGACGCCATGAAATCCGAGGGCATTACGGTTGCATTTGCCTCGAACAATCACGAAGAACGCGTGACGGAGTTTAATAAAGAGCTCGGATTTATCGCCAGATTTGACGCGGGCAAGCCGAAGACACGCGCTCTTTTTGACGTGATGCGCGAGGCAGGTGTGAGCCCCGAGGAAAGTGCGCTTTTGGGAGATCAGCTTCTTACCGATGCTTGCGCCGCAAACCGCGCGGGAATATATCCGATAATCGTGCCGCCGATCAAGGATAAAACGAATCTGTTTTTCAAATCGAAGCGGCTCATCGAGCGACCGTATGTCGCGAAATACAAAAAACTTTGCAAGAAAACGGAGATAGAAAAATGAAAAACTTTGACAAAAGATACGAGCGACTTCGCGCATATATGAAAGAAAGCGGCATAGACGCCGTATACGTAAGCTCGCCCGAGAATATTTTGTATATGTCGGGATACTCGAACCCCGACGGGCATATGCTCATCACTCAGAGCGAGTCGTACTTCTATAACGATTTTCGCTATATTGAGGCGGCGAATGCGGAGTCGTTTGACTGCGTTACCGTTTGCCTGTCGACCGACAGCACGCTTTTCGATGTTGTAAAGAGCGATATTATCAAAACCGTCGGCGTCGAGGACACAAGACTTACACTCGCCGATTATACTGTCCTTTCCGAAAAGCTCTCCGAGCTCGGCGCATCTTGCGTCTGCATGGGAGACCTGTTTACGGAGCTTCGTGCAGTGAAGGATGCCGAGGAGATCGAGTCGATCGTGGCGGCACAGCGCATAGCTGAGGCGGCGCTCGACCACGTGCTCGGAATTATCACCCCCGAGATGACCGAGATCGAGCTCGCGGCAGAGCTCGAGTATCACATGAAGCGCGGCGGCTCCGAAATGCCCGCGTTTGACACGATCGCGGTATCGGGAAGCGCGTCCTCGCGCCCGCACGGCGTACCTCGCAACTGTAAGCTCGAACGCGGATTTCTCACGATGGACTTCGGCGCGAAGAAAAACGGATATTGCTCTGACATGACCCGCACAGTCGTCATCGGCAAGGCCGACGAGGATATGAAAAAGCTCTATAATACCGTGCTCACGGCGCAGATCGAAGCAGAAGCGGCTGTGGCCGAGGGCGCAGACTGCGGCGAGATTGACCGCGTTGCACGCGATATCATATATTCCGCGGGATATGAGGGTTGCTTCGGCCACGGTCTCGGACACGGGGTAGGACTGCTCATTCACGAGCTCCCGAACGAGAATATGAGATCGTTCGGAAGACGCCTCGCCGTCGGAAACGTCGTCACGGTCGAGCCCGGCATATATATCGCGGGACGCTACGGTTGTCGTATTGAGGACATGATGGCTATCGGCGAGAACGGTGCCGTAAATCTCACAAAAGCACCGCGCGAGCTCATTGAAATATAAAGAAAAGAGCTCACCGCGCGGTGGGCTCTTCTTAAAATACTACGGAGGTTTCAGATGAAAATCGGAATTATAACAGGCGCGTCTTCGGGGCTCGGACGCGAGCTTTTAATAAATGCCGCAAAAATGGTTCCCGACATTGACGAGTTTTTTATCGTCGCAAGAAGTAAAGAAGGACTCGAAGCGGCCGCCGCGACGGTTGAAGTCCCGTGCAGAATAATCCCGCTCGACCTTACCGAAAAACAGAGCGCGGAAAAGCTTGCGGACAAGATCAGCTCGGTGGGAGGAGACGTTCGACTTCTCGTGAACAACTCGGGCTGCGGATATTTCGGAGATTTCGAGAAAAACGACGCGTCGCGCTTTGAGACGATGATAGCACTCAATATTCGCGCGCTGACCGAGGTCACACACGCTGTTTTGCCGTTTATGAGAAAGGGCTCTGCCGTGCTCAATGTCTCGTCGATCGCGTCATTTTGCCCGAACGCGGGCATGACCGTCTACAGCTCGACCAAGGCGTACGTCACGTCGTTCAGCCGTGGTCTGCGCTATGAGCTGAGAGAACGCGGGATAAATGTTTGCGCCGTTTGCCCCGGCCCCATGGATACGGCATTTTTGACTCGCGGCGACATCAAAGGAAAGTCAAAGACCTTTGACGTTTTGCCTTATTGCAAAGTTTCCGCAGTTGCACGCGGCGCACTTCGCGCGACACTTCGCGGGCGTGCCATCTATACGCCGAGTGCGTTTTATAAGTTTTACAGAATCCTCGCAAAGGTGCTCCCGCACAGTGCGGTCATCCCGATGGCCAAGACCTGAGCGCACAGTCAGGCGAGCAGGTACTCTGAAAGTGCCGCCGGTGACTCGGCGAGATGCACGCAACCGGCTTCCGTGAGCTCATCGCGACTGCCGAAGCCGTACAGCACGCCGATGCAGGGTATCGAGAACTCCGCCGCACCGATGGCATCGTACCGACGGTCGCCCACCATCACGGCGCGTTTCGGGTCGATCCCGTTTTCGTCGAGCACGTAGCGGATGACGTCGTTCTTGCGGTCGCGTATTCCCGCAAAATCCGCGCCGCCGATGTATTCAAACGACTGCGCGATACCGAATCGCTCACAGATGCGTCGAGCAAATTCCTCGGGCTTCGATGTAGCGAGATACAGCTTTCGTCCGCCCTCTCGCAGACGATCTAACATTTCCGGCACGCCGTCGTACATCTCATTTTCAAATATCCCGCGCTCGCGGTAGTATTCGCGGTAAACCTTGACGGCAAGCTCGGTGTCGCCGTCCGACAGCCCCAAATATTCGGAGAAAGAGTCTTTTAACGGAGGGCCGATAAAGCGGAGAAGCTCGGCGTGATCGAGCCTTTCGAGTGAAAAATGCTCGATCACGCGACGCACGCCGTTCATTATTCCTTCGGAATTATCCGATATAACGCCGTCAAGGTCAAAAAGTATATGTGTCGCGTTCACTGTGTCACCTCATTTCGTCGATCGTGAGATTATAGCTTGATAGAAACTCCCGTCTGAAGTAGTCAAGGCATGGAAGATTAAATTCGTCGAGCTTCTTTTCGGTGCTTGTCGCCGCACCGTCGAAATCGCGGTTGCCCGCTTTTTTCTCCTCGAGGCATTTTATGTACGCGCCGAGCGTGTCGGCGGCCTTGACTATGCGCCGCTCATGCTCTGTCAGAGTGCTGCAGGTGAGAATATCCGCATACGAGTCTCGAAGCTCGGCGGGGAGCTTTGACAAAAGCATTTCGCACGTCTCATCCTCGATTTTGTGATAGGCTCTTTTGATGTCGTCGTTGTAGTACTTTATCGGCGTCGGAAGATCTCCCGTGATTATCTCTCCCGCATCATGATAAAGTGCCGCAAGTGCAACGCGTCCCTCGTCGCAGTTTCCGCCGAAAATCGTGCGGTCTATTACGGCAAGCGCGTGCGCGAGGATCGATGTCTGATACAGATGCTCGCTGAGACTTTCCTCCTCGGTATTGCGCATAAGCCCCCAACGGCGAATGTATTTCGTTCTGTTGATATAAGCAAAAAAATGATTCATACGTCACCTCCGTTTGAGTTACAGATATATTTTACTCCGATTTGCGGGAAAAATCAAGCATTCTCCGTAGCTAAAGCCCGCAGGAAAGGTTTTTATGAATAATTACAAAGACAAAACAAAAAAGCCGATTTTAAATATCGCTTTGACGGCAGTCATCTCGGCTGTGATAATCGCCGTGGCGTTTTACATCACACTGCCTCCCGTGAACTTGCACTCGGGCGCGTTTTGGGCGTTCGTGTTGTTTGCGGTTGCCGTCGTGACCGTAGCAGACCTCATCTTTAACGGCATCTCGCTCGGTGGGTATTCATCATCACACAGTATTCGCGGTGCGTATTCGAGACTGCCTATCAGATTTCGCGTGCTCATCACAGTCGCGGCCGTCGTCGCGCTTCTTCTCATCATACTCGGAATATTCTCGTCAGAGTTTCTGAAGTCCGACGCATACAGCTCGATGATAGAGCTCGATGAGGTCGAGTTTTCGGAAGCTATCGCCGAAAGCGAGCACGTATCCGACATCGCCCTGATGGACTCGGCTTCCGCGCGGATAATCGGTAACCGAACGCTCGGCTCACTTGCGGATCTCGTCTCACAGTTCGTGATTGCCGAAGACTATACACAGATCGCGCTGAACAGCACTCCCGCGAAGGTTGCACCGCTTGAGTACGCGTCGTTTTTCAAGTGGCTCGGAAACCGCAGAGACGGCATTCCGGGTTATGTAAAAGTCGATCCCGTTGAATTTGACGCGGAATTTGTGCGCCTCGATGAGGGGAAGTATATAAAATATTCTCCGTCGGCGTACTTTTCAAAGAATCTCTCTCGTGCGCTCCGTTTCAGCTATCCGTTTGATATCTTCGGCACGGTGAATTTTGAAACCGACGAGAGCGGCAAGCCTTATTGGGTTTGCCCGACTCTCAAGCCGAGGGCGGGATTTTTCGGCGGATATGATGCCGCAGGCGTGATAATTCTCGACGCTTCGACGGGCGAGAGCATGAAATACGAGCTCGGCGAGATCCCCGACTGGGTGGATATCGTCTACTCGGGCGACCTCATCTGTCAAAAATACGACTGGTACGGCGAACTTTCCGGCGGATACATCAACTATATGTTCGCACAGACCGGATGCACTGCCACGACCGACGATTTCGGATATAAGATCATCGGAAACGACGTGTACATCTACACAGGTATTACGTCTCTTTCGAGCGACGCCGCGAATATCGGATTTATTCTCGTAAACTCCCGCACGGGTGAGTACCGCTATTTCTCGGTACCGGGCGCAGAGGAGTATTCCGCAATGTCGGCGGCTGAGGGATCGCTTCAGCAGTACGGTTACGTTGCATCGTTCCCGTCGCTCATCAACGTGCGCGGCGAGCCGACATATATTATGGTGCTCAAGGACGCGAGCGGCATTGTTAAGATGTACGCTATGGTAAACGTTAGAAACTACAATATAGCGGTCACGGCGGAAAATCAGGAAGAGCTTGTCGAAAAATATATCGTCGCGGCACAGCTTGACGGAAAGGATGACGCGCCGACAGACGATGAGGAGCTTCTCGAAGTGACGTTGACGGTGCTCAAGAAATATCTCGTCACGCTTGACGGCGACACCGTCGTATATCTCAAATGTGAAGACGGCGAGATATGCTCGCTCCCGTTCTCGGCGGAGCTTCTCCGAGTCGAAAGCGGAGACGAGGTAACCGTAAAGTATAAAAGCGAAGCCGACGGAATTTACGACGGCGTTTCGCTTCTGACACATTCCGAAAATTAAGTTTATACGCGAAAAAGGAGCGGGACACCTTGACGGTGCCTCGCTCCTTTCTCTTGTCAGTTTCTTTTGTCCGTCGCGTTTTTCGTCGCGTTGTCGCGTGCGCGGACATTTGCGTCATTCTTGTTTTCGCTTTGATTTTTCGCTTTCTGCGTGTTTTTGTTCTTTGCTTCGTTCTTCTCGTTCATTTCGTTTATCCTTTCTTTTTTGTGGTACGCGATTATTATTGCACATCACGCGGCGCGTTATTCACATATAGAGATTTTTTGCGCGATAAAGGATCTCTGCCGCCTGTGCGCGTGTCAGCTCTTCGTGCGGAAGCATGAGTCCTCCGTTTCCGTTTAAAATACCGATAGCAGACAGTGCGCTCACGTCTTCGACGGCCCATGCGGGGATGCTTGCGGTATCGGAGAATACGGCCAGAGCATCGTCGCCTTTCGCACCGAGCACGCGATTGAGCATCACGGCCGCTTCGGCTCGCGTTATAACCTCCGCGGGTTTAAAATAAAGCTTTCCGTTTTCGGAGGTGCCGCGAATTATGCCGAGGTGCCATGCAGCGTCGACATATCCGCCGCACTCAGCGGAGATCTCATCGTCGTCGACGAATACGGTGGCACAGCTCGAAAGCTCACCCGCGCCGAGAGCTTTCATAAGTGAAGTGAGCCAAGCTTCGCGCGTCATGGTGTCGTCGGGATCGAAATACAGAGTTCCGTTTTCCGAGATCGCTTCGATCGAGCCGTCGTCTACAGCAGAAAGTGCGGCAACGTGAGAGCGGTGTCCCTCCATGTCGCAGAGCACACTGTCGCTTTTTCTTTCGCGGATCGTTATATCGAGCGTGCACTCATCGGAATAATTTCCGAAAGTGTCGCGCGCCCTGAAAGAAAAGCTGTCACTGCCGGTGTATGACGCATACGGCGTGTAGCTGTAATTTCCGTCAGATGACAGAGAGAGCAAACCGTTTGACGGATATTTTGTCACCTCGAACAAAGTCTCGTCGCCGTCGGCGTCATCGGCAAAAAGCGTGCCGTATGTCGCAATGTCGGTCATCGTCACGGCGGCACCGACGGGCAGACGGCATACGGGAGGTGAGTTTTCCTTGTCGGTTAAGAGAATTTCACACTCGACCGTATATGTGCCGTCGCTTGTGAATTCAAAGCTTGACTTAACGCATTCCGCGCTTGCTTTGAATCGAAGCTGCGAAAAATTCACGCGAGATACCGCCTGTCCCTCAAACGCGGGACTTGTGCCGAGAAAAAGCGTGCCGTCTTCCGTCGGCGGCAGAGATGTCAGCTTGATCTGATAGGGAAGCGCGCCGAGCACGTCGGCAAAGTCATCTTCACCGAACGTAACATCAAAGCCTACAGGTGCGCTTACCGTCATTTTGTTTTCAAATGACAGAATATCGAGTGCGGGAGAAAGTTTTGCCGCGCCGACAGCAGTCGCGAGAGAAAGCAAAAGTGCGGCGGCGACGATGATGACTTTCGATCTTTTCATACTGAAAGTGCTCCTTTTTCTATTATTTAGCTTCGCTTAGAAGTATTCCGCAAAAAGCGGAAAATATACTCTTTCCGAAAGAGTGTATTTTCGGAAATTACACTTGATTTTTGTGTCGGTTTGGTGTATGATAATACTACTGAAATGTCCGCCTGTCAAAGACGGGCTTTTCGGCGTTTTTTCATGCTTACAGAATGCGCCGTCGGCGCGGAAACGGAGATATAAATGGCGGACATTTTCGACCTGTTTAAAAAGATTTCGACATCCGATTCGGGTGTTAAGACAAAGCCCGAGTTCATCGTGGCCGGGCTCGGTAATCCGGGTGCCGAGTACGCAAAGACCAGACACAATGCGGGATTTCTCGCACTTGACAGAGTCGCAGCGGCGGCTTCTGTCGATGTAAAGCAGTCAAAGTTCAAGTCCCTCGTCGCCATGGCGAATATCGGAGGTCACTCGGTCCTTCTCATGAAGCCGCAGACATATATGAACCTCTCCGGCGAGGCTGTCGGCGAGGCGGCGTCGTTTTACAAGATACCCGCAGATCACGTGATCGTCATCTGCGACGATATCTGTCAGGCTCCCGGTCGTATGCGCGTCAGAAAATCGGGGTCTGCGGGAGGACAGCGCGGACTTCTCGATATCATAAATCACCTCGGAACGGACGCTTTCCCGCGAATTAGAATCGGTGTCGGTGAAAAGCCCTCGCCCGATTATGATCTGAAAGACTGGGTGCTCGGCAAATTCAGTGAAGATGATATGAAAAAGCTCGGCGCACGTCTTGACGACACATATGAGTGCCTGAAGCTTATGCTTGACGGGAAATTTGACGACGCCATGGGTACCTTTAACGGAAAAAGATAAGGAGTTACCTTGAACAATAAGCTGATACTTAGCTGTATAAGAAAAAGTCGCGAGTACAGAGAGCTTCTCAAAACTCTGACGGACGAGGCTCGTCGCGGACGTGTCTTCTCGTCTCACGTGCTCAGCGGACTTGCCGAGGGAGCGGACAGCGTTTTCAGATGTGCTCTTGCCGAGGACATCGCGCAGAGCGGAAGTTGTGCGCTATTCGTCTTCGCCGACGACAGGGAAGCGGCCGCCGCAACAGAGACGATGGCCGCCTGCGATATCAACGCGCATTTTTATCCCTCGAAGGATTTCAACTTCAATAACATGATAGCCTCTCACGATTTTGAAAACGAGAGGCTTTCCGTGCTTGCGCGGATGAACGGCTACGGCGACGGTGAGCCGTTTGTCGTGTGCGCGGGAATATCCGCCGCTTTGCAGATCACAATGCCCGCAGAGCTTTTTCACGAGAGGGCGATAATAATCGACGAGAGTGAGTCCGTCGAGATATCGACGCTTTCGGAAAGACTCGTCGAGGGCGGCTACAAGAAGGTCGATATGGTCGAGGGTGCGGGACAGTTTGCCGTTCGCGGCGGCATCATCGACATCTTCGCTTCAAGCTCTCGTGCCTACCGACTGGAGCTTTTCGGCGACGAGATCGACCGAATGGGCACTTTTGACGTCGAGACGCAGAGATTCTTGGGTTTTGAAAGCGGCGAGATCGTCATTCCTCCCGCACGTGAGCTTCTCATCTCAAAAGAGGATCGCGAGCTGATCGCCGAAAAGCTTACGGCATATATAAG
>CAYWTG010000045.1:0-9643 GCA_964461155.1 uncultured Ruminococcus sp. | reverse complement strand
TATATCGAATATTATACCACATATTTGTGTCCAAAACAACACGAGAGGGACAATCGGAAGAACTTTTTGAAATTTCGCCGTAATTACTTTCAATATACCGCAAAACATTCGGTGACAAGCCTTGACAACTCGGGATAACTATGGTACAATACTTTGTAATGAGGGAGTAGCAAGCGCGTCGAGCGCAGCAAGTCAACATACTGACCCGTGCGGTCTGGCTTGCTTTAATTTGCGAGACTCATGTGTGCTATGCGTATTAGCGTACATGGAGTCTTTTTATTTCTTCGGACGCCAAGTACGGTAATATGCCGCGCTTGGTTATTTTTATTTTCAACGGAATATTACAAAACGGAGGACTTCCAAATGAATTTAAGCTTCGCTTTCTTTTTCAACAGCATCCTGCTCGGCGTCGGCCTTGCGATGGATGCTTTCTCGGTATCGCTTGCCAACGGACTTGCCGATCCGAAAATGAAGAAAAGCAAAATGTGCGGTATCGCCGGAGTATTCGCCGGGTTTCAGATCGCCATGCCGCTCATCGGTTGGGTATGTGTTTCGACCGTCGCACAGTATTTCACGGCCTTCGAAAAGCTCATCCCGTGGATAGCTCTGATACTTCTCGGTTACATCGGAGGAAAAATGCTGTACGAGGGTATAAAGAACCGCGAATCGGAAGAAGAGAAAGCCGCGCTCGGACTCCGTGCTCTCCTTGTGCAGGGTGTTGCGACATCGATCGACGCGCTCTCCGTCGGATTTACGATAGCCGACTACAGCCCTCTCAACGCGCTTCTTGCCTGTCTTTTGATCGGATGTGTGACATTTGTCATCTGCTTTTTCGGACTCACCCTCGGCAAGAAATTCGGCACTCGTCTTGCGGGCAAAGCCGACATTCTCGGCGGCGCGATCCTCATTTTCATCGGACTTGAAATCTTTATAAAGGGAATAATATGACCGTAATATAAAACGGAGGCTTGTTATGTGGTTTGTATTTGCGCTTTTATCTTCGGTATTCGCCGCTCTCACGTCGATACTCGCGAAAGTCGGTATTGACGGAGTCAACTCTACACTTGCCACTGCCGTTCGCACCTGCGTCGTGCTTGTGATGTCGTGGGGGATGGTATTTCTCACGAATGCACAGTCCGGGCTTTTCGAGATCGGGAAGAAAAGTTTTGCTTTTCTCATACTTTCCGGTATCGCAACGGGAGCTTCGTGGCTTTGCTATTACAAGGCTCTCCAGCTCGGCGAGGCGTCAAAGGTCGTTCCGATCGACAAATTGAGCGTTGTCATAACGCTCGTCCTCGCATTCGTTTTTCTCCACGAACAGTTCACCGCAAAATCTCTCATCGGCTGTGTTCTGATCGCCGCCGGAACTCTCCTTATGGTGCTCTGAGCTCCGACGGACGGCAAAAAACTCTTGACATGACGTGCGAAGAAATGTAAAATATACTCAAAAGATACCGCACAGGCCGAGGTGATTTTATATGCTGAAGATTTTGGTTGCGGAAGACGACATGGATCAACGTCTTCTGATCGGAAAGACGCTTTCAAAGGAGGGATATTCCGTCCGAGCCGTATCGAACGGTCGCGAAGCCCTCGACGAACTGCAACGCGAATACTACGATCTGTTGATATCGGATATCATGATGCCGATTATGGACGGCTACGAGCTTGTTCGCACTCTCCGTGAAACGGGGATCACAACTCCCGTCATCATGATAACGGCAAAAGACGCTTTCGACGATATGCGACACGGATTTCTCTCGGGCACCGACGACTATATGATAAAGCCGATAAATCTCCATGAGATGGTGCTTCGCGTTCAGGCACTGCTCCGCCGTGCGCAGATGATAAGCGACAGAAAACAGGTTATCGGAAGCACCACGCTTGAGGCCGAGTCTCTCACGGTCAGGACAGAGAGCGAAACTCTCGTTCTGCCGCAAAAGGAGTTCATGCTTCTTTACAAGATGGCGTCTTTCCCGGGAAAAATATTCACCCGTCAGCAGCTCATGGACGACATATGGGGATATGAAAGCGAGAGCGACACTCACACCGTCGACGTACATATCGGACGTCTTCGCGAACGATTCCGCGAAAATGAGGATTTCAAGATCGTCACGATCCGCGGTGTAGGATATAAGGTGGTCAAAAAGTGAAGGCTCGCGAATCTTTCGAGAAAATACGAAATCAAAAGAACAACCGCTTCAACCTGCGTCTGCGCGTGGTGATGTGGTTTACGGGGCTCGTTCTTCTGAACGTCCTACTGACAATCTTTCTTCTCGACATACTCGAAAACTCCCCTCTCGGCTACGCACTGAAGCGTGTCCTGATGATAGCCATGGTCATTATCATCGGTGCTGTCATATCGAATATACTTTCAAAGTATTTCATCGACCCGATGCAAAAGGTCAGACGCGGGATGGAGCAGGTCGCCGACGGAGACTTTACCGTTCGCCTTGAAACAAACTCGTCGCTCAAGGAGATCCAAGAAGTCTACTCGGGCTTTAATCTCATGGTAAAAGAGCTCAGCGCGACGGAAGTTTTGCAAAGCGATTTCGTGTCGAACGTATCTCACGAATTCAAAACGCCGATAGCATCTATCGAGGGCTACGGAATGATGCTTCGCGACTGCGAGGGACTCAGCGACGACGAAAAGCAATACGTCGAGCGCATCATGATAAACACCGAACGCCTTTCGGCTCTTGTCGGGAACGTGCTTCTGCTGTCAAAGCTCGAAAATCGTTCGATCGACTCAGGCCGCACGCTCTACCGACTCGATGAACAGATACGCGAATCCATCGTTATCCTCGAACCCGAGTGGAGCAAAAAGGATATCGAGCTCGATGTCGACATGGAAAGCGTCCGTTATCTCGTGAACGAGAATCTCATGCACCATGTGTGGGACAATCTCATCGGGAACGCGATCAAATTCTCGCCGTGCGGCGGTGTCATCAAGATACGCCTGAACTCGCGCGACGGGAAGCTCGTGTTCATGATCGAAGACAACGGATGCGGCATTCCCGAAGAAGCAAAGCCGCATATTTTCGACAAATTTTATCAAGCCGACAGCTCTCACCGTCAAGAGGGCAACGGACTCGGGCTCTCGCTCGTCAAACGCATTTTGATGATAGCCGGAGGCGAGATCGAAGTCGGAGACGCGGAAAGCGGCGGTTGCCGTTTTATCGTAACGCTTTTGAAATAAATACTTCATCTTCTGAGATATCGTCCTTTTTCGGGCGGTATCTCTTTTTTTCAACTATTGTTGAGCTTAAATTGAACTTCAGTTGTAAATCGCCGTGTATAATATGTGTAAATACTGCCGTTTTCGGCATTTTTCGGAGGTAACAACTTGAACGAGATCAAAAAGCCGCGGAAGCCCATTATATTTTATTACGGTATCGCCGCCGCTGTCATACTGCTTATAAATCTCATCTTCGTCCCTTGGCTCGCCGAGCGACAGGTCGAGGAAGTGGATTACGGCACATTTATGTCGATGACCGAGGAAAAGAATGTCGGCAGCGTCGACGTCCGTGAACACTGCATCATCTTTACCGACAAATCCGGAGAAAAGGCATATAAAACGGGAGTCATGGACGACGCGAGCCTCATAGAACGTCTCCACGCCTCGGGTGCCGAGTTTTCAAGCGAGATAATCGAGGAGACGTCTCCGATACTCAGCTTCCTGCTGTCGTGGGTGCTCCCGATAGCGGTGTTCGTTCTCATCGGTCAGCTTATGACACGTCAGCTCATGAAAAAAGCCGGCGGCAACAATTCGATGATGTTCAACATGGGAAAAAGCAACGCGAAAGTTTACGTAAAATCGTCAGACGGAATAAAGTTCGACGATGTGGAGGGTGTCGACGAGGCCGAGGAAAGCTTACAGGAGATCGTGGACTACCTGCACAATCCGAAAAAATACACGGAGATCGGCGCGCAAATGCCGAAGGGAATTTTGCTCGTCGGCCCACCGGGAACGGGAAAAACTCTGCTTGCTAAAGCCGTCGCCGGCGAGGCAAATGTGCCTTTCTTCTCGATGTCTGGCTCGGAATTTGTCGAGATGTTCGTCGGAATGGGCGCGTCAAAAGTTCGCGACCTTTTCAAGCAGGCAAAGGAGAAAGCTCCCTGCATCGTATTTATCGATGAAATAGACGCCATCGGCGGTAAGCGAAACGGCGGAAATCTCGGCGGTCACGACGAGCGCGAGCAGACGCTGAATCAGCTTCTCACCGAGATGGACGGATTCGAGGGGAACACAGGCGTGATAATACTCGCCGCCACAAACCGTCCCGAATCCCTCGATCCCGCGCTCTGCCGACCGGGACGATTCGACCGAAGAGTCCCCGTTGAGTTGCCCGATCTCAAGGGTCGCGAGGCGATACTCAAAGTTCACGCAAAAAAGATAAAGACCTCACCAGATATCAACTACACGCAAATCGCACGCATGGCCTCGGGAGCTTCGGGAGCGGAACTTGCGAATATCGTAAACGAAGCCGCGCTTCGCGCCGTTCGTGCGGGAAGAAAATGCGCAACTCAGGCCGATCTCGAGGAAAGCATCGAAGTGGTTATCGCGGGATATCAGAAGAAGAACTCCCTGATGACCGACAAAGAGAAGATGGTCGTGGCATATCATGAGATAGGTCACGCGCTCGTTGCGGCAAAGCAGACGCAGTCCGCACCCGTGCAGAAGATCACGATCGTTCCGAGAACTTCGGGTGCGCTCGGTTACACGATGCAGGTCGAAGAAAACAATCATTATCTTCTGAGCCGCGAGGAGCTTGAAAACAAGATCGCCACATACACCGGCGGCCGCGTCGCAGAGGAAGTTGCCGTGGGATATATCACAACAGGCGCGTCGAACGATATCGAGCAGGCGACAAAGCTTGCTCGTGCGATGATCACCCGCTACGGAATGAGCGACAAATTCGGCATGGTCGCGCTCGAGAGTGTTACAAATCAGTATCTCGGCGGCGACACTTCCCTTGCCTGCTCGGCCGAGACCGCAAGCGAGATCGACGCACAGGTCGTGGAGCTTGTCAAAAAACAATACGACAAGGCAAAGCATATCATCACGGAAAACCGAGCAAAGCTTGATGAGCTCGCGCAATATCTGTACACAAACGAGACTATCACAGGCGACGAGTTCATGACTGTTTTGAACGCATAAAGCAAAGGAGAGTTTGAAATGAATAAAGTAAAGATAATAACCGACTCGTGCGCCGACATCGGCTCCGATTTACTTGAAAAATACGACATCGACTATGTGAGAATGGTAACGCTCGAAAACGGCGTTGAATCTCCCGCGCTTTTAACATAGACGCCCGATGACGCGCACAGGCTCTACGACACAATCCGCAACGGCACGAGAGTCACCACAGCACAGGTCTCCGTCGAGGAGTTCACCGAAGTATTCACAAAATATCTCGACGCGGGATATGACATCGTTTACATCGGTTGCTCGTCGAAGCAGTCTGGCTCGGTCAACACGGGATATGTGACCTCTCGCAGACTTTTGAAAAGCTACCCCGACGCCAAAGTATTCTGCATCGATTCGCTGAACGCAAGCATGGGTGAGGGAATGCTCGCAGTCGAAGCGGCAAAGCTCGCAGAGGACGGCAAAAGTGCCGAGGAGATAAACGAGCACATCATGTCTGTCAGAAATCACGTAAATCAGTTTGCGACGGTGCACACCCTCGAACACTTAAAAAAGGCGGGACGCGTTTCGGCGTCGGCGGCTTTCTTCGGAAATCTGATGGGAGTCAAGCCCATTCTGATTTCGGATGCCGACGGCGTGCAAACCCCGATCAAAAAAGTAAAGGGTCGTCAGAACTCGTTTAACGAAATCGTGCGCTCGCTCAAAGACGTGATCGTCGGTGAAGATCAAACGATCTACATCGCTCACGCGGACTGCGATGCGGCGGAAGTCGAGCGTCTGGTCGAAGGCGTGAAGCGCGAGATCCCCTGCCGCGACGTGTACGTCGGATTTATCGGTCCGATCATAGGCGCGTCGATAGGCCCGGATGCCGTCGGTATCTTCGGATTCGGTCAAGAGGTCACGTACAGAGCGGAGGAAAAATAATGGACGCATCGCAGAAGTTAAACGGTAAAACATTTGCAAAAATGATGCACGGTGCGCTCGCCAATCTGCAACTCCACGCTCGGGAAGTCAACGATTTGAATGTTTTCCCGATCCCCGACGGAGATACGGGCGACAATATGCTCTTGACGCTCACCGGAGGCGTTAATGCCGTCGGCGACGGCTCGGAAAGTCTTTTTAAAGCCGCACGCAGCGCGTCCGACGGGATGCTCCTCGGCGCACGCGGAAACTCGGGCGTCATTTTGTCGCAGATTTTCGAGGGATTCGCAAACGGTCTTGCAGGCGTTGACGAGGCAAATGCCGACGACATCACCGCAGCTCTCTCAAACGCCGTTCGTCACTCATACGGCGCGGTCATGGAGCCGACGGAGGGAACTCTTCTCACCGTTATGCGCTGTGCTGTCGAAAAAATCTCGTCAAATAAATTTTCCGACTTACAAAGTCTGCTTCGTGAGGTCATCGGTGAAGCGAAGCTCACGCTCGAAAAGACGCCCGATATGTTGGCAGTACTCAAAAAAGCGGGAGTCGTGGACTCCGGCGGCGCGGGACTTGTTTATATTTTGGAGGGTATGTCAAAAGCGGCCGACGGCACGTTTGAATCGTCGGAGGTCGGCACAACGTCGGACACAGCTTCGTCAGAGATCAACATAGATCTCTTCAACGAGGACAGCGAGCTTGAGTTCGGCTACTGCACGGAGCTTCTTCTGCGTCTTCAGCGTCGCAAGGTCGACATAGAGTTGTTTGAAGTATCGTCCCTGACGGACTATCTCAGCGGTATCGGCGACAGCGTCGTCGCATTCAAAAACGGGAGCGTCGTAAAGCTTCACATACATACGAAAACTCCCGACAGGGTGCTCGCCTTCTGTCAGCGGTACGGCGAGTTTTTGAAAGTCAAAATCGAAAATATGTCTCTGCAGCATAATAACACTTCCGCCGCTAAAGAAAAAAGCGAGTCGTCTTCAAAAAGCGGAGAGGAGCGCAAGAAATACGGCGTTGTGGCTGTAGGCTCGGGAGACGGTATAAAGGAGATGTTTTCCGAACGAGGTGCGGATGTCATCGTCGACGGCGGGCAAAGCATGAACCCCTCTGCCGAGGATTTTATAAAAGCTTTTGACATGGCGGGTGCCGACACGATCTTCGTTTTACCGAACAACTCAAATGTGACGGCAAGCGCGAAGCAGGCAGCGGGTATGTACGCCTCATCCGACGTGCGCGTCATAGAAAGTCGCAGCATCGGCGACGGCTATGCCGCCCTCTCCATGCTGTCGTTTGAATCGGACAATGCGAAGCTGATAGCTTCGGAAATGACGGAAGCGATGAGAGGCGTTATGACCGCGGAGATTTCAAGAAGCGTTCGTGACGCAGACGGCGTCCGCGCGGGAGATTACATCGGTTTTGTCGGAAAAGACATTCTCTCAGCAGACCGCAGCAGATACCGCAGTGCCTGTGCCACGGTCGAAAAGCTTTTCACGGATGATTTCGAGGTGTGTATCGTGATACGCGGGCGAGAGGCAGACAAATCCGAGGCCGACGCTCTGCTCGAATACATAAAAGCCGAAAATCCGTCAAAAGAGGTATATCTCATCGACGGCAAGCAGGATATCTACGACTATATTATGATTTTTGAATGAGCAGGGTGCAAAAATGAAGATAATTTTATGTGTCACCGCGGCACTTACGGCGTATCTCGTTTCCGCGTGGAATCCCGCGATAACTTTGTCGCGCGCGATATACAAAACCGACATCAGAAACTGCGGCAGTAAAAATCCGGGCTTTACGAATTTCAAGCGGTGCTTCGGTAACAAATGGGCTTGGTGCGTATTTATACTCGACATTTCAAAAGCGGCACTTACTGTAGCGTTTTTCGCGCATCTGTTCGACACATACTTTGATGCTTGGCAACTCGGCGCGGCATATACCGGAAGATTTACACTGCTCGGTCACGCTTTTCCGTTATGGTACTCTTTTCGCGGCGGCAAAGGATTTCTCGTTTGCCTTTCGACCTTTTGGGTCGTCTCGCCGATTGCCGGACTTTCTTCCACGCTCATAATGGTCGTTTTGCTTCTCATAACAAAGTATATGTCTCTTTCGACCGTCGTCGCGCTGCTTTTGGCACCGTTTATTATGCTCGCACTCGACGTGCCGAGCGCGGTATGCGCCGTTTGTTTTATCGACGCGCTGTTTGTTACGGTGCGCCATCGAGAAAATTTCAAACGTCTTATAAACGGAAACGAATCGAAATTTTCCATGTCATCTCGCAAAGATTGACCCTATTTCGGAAAGGATGGGTACTTTAATGGATAAACTTTCGCACGCAGTAAGGAAGCTGACGATCCCGCCCGTTTTCGCGCTTCTTCATCTGCTCATTTTATATTTCTCACATCCGACATATATCGGAAGTATTCAAAATCTCGTTATCGCCGTCGTGTGCCTTGCCGTACTTCCGACACTCGGATACCCGCTTTAAAATACATTCCGTATTTTAAAGATCGCGGCAGGAGCGGTCAGCGCACGCTTGTGATGCTCTTTTCCGCGACCGGATATCTGCTCGGTATCATTCTCGGTCTTGCCACCTCATCACCGCGAGAGCTGATGTGCGTGTATCTTGAGTATCTCTTGTGCGGCGTTGCGATGCTCGTTTTAAACCGCATATTTAAAATAAAGGCCAGCGGCCACGCCTGCGGCATTATAGGCCCTGTCATCCTGCTTCTTTATTTCCGTCTCTGCATTCCCGCCGTGATCGGACTCGTTTTAACTCTTCCCGTTTATTCATCGAGCCTTAAAACAAAGCGTCATACCGCATCTGAGCTCGCAGTCGGAAGCGCGATTCCGATAGTTGCAATCTTCTTTGCGGCTCTCATCGCGAGGTGACGACGATGAAAAAAGCATATGTATTTTATAATCCTCTGTCGGGTGGCGGGATTGGGGAAAAGGAGCTTTTTCCGCTGACCGAAACGCTCGGCGACGAGGTCATTTTTTGCGACATGACAAAGTCGGAGACTTATGAAGAAAAGCTCTTTTCCGCCGAGGGAGACGACTACATAATCCTCTGCGGAGGCGACGGCACGCTGAACCGATTTATAAATCTCACGGACGGCATAAAGCTCAAAAGCGAGATCTTATATTACCCATGCGGCACGGGCAACGATTTCGCGCACGATCTCGGGCATGAAAGATTCTCACGCCCGTTTAACATAACGCACTGCATACAAAACCTACCGTATGTTGAAGTGAACAATCGACGCTACCGCTTTTTGAACGGCGTGGGTTACGGGATCGACGGATATTGTTGTGCTGTCGGCGACAGCTTAAAAAATCACTCCGACAAGGCAGTCAACTATACTGCGATCGCAGTGCGCGGACTGCTCTTTCACTACAAGCCGACACGCGCTGTCGTCACCGTCGACGGTGTGCGGCACGAATACAAAAAAGTGTACCTCGCGCCGACGATGAACGGCAGATTCTACGGCGGCGGAATGATGCCGACTCCGAATCAACAACGCCTCGGCGACGAAAGGAAGCTTTCCGTGCTGATATTTCACGGCGCAGGTAAGC
>CAYWTG010000044.1:0-9655 GCA_964461155.1 uncultured Ruminococcus sp. | reverse complement strand
TCATCATAATGCTCGCCGCAGTTGCGACGGTGTATTTCATGTTCTTCGGCGGCCTGCACGGCAACACGGGCGGCAGCGGTGACAGCACATCAAAGAATACAAACACCGAGCAAACCGACGAGCCGAGTGAGAGCGACGAAACGGAGATCGACCTCGGTCAGAACTTTGAAGTTCCGGAGTTTGACGCGGATGAGTATTACGAAAACAATTCCGATCTCAAAAAGACGATAAGCGTTCGCAAGTCCGACACGGTTTCGAGCGAGAGAGAAGTGTACGACCTCCTTTACGATCGCGGCTTCGACGCGGAGGGGGCATATTACGAATACCTCATCGACGGCACGTACTGTGGACAGACCCGGATCACGCGCTACGGCTCGGATGAGCATCCGATGTATCAGTGCATCTACACATCTCGCGACGGCTCGTCGTGGCTCGTGACCGAGGCAAACGGCGACATCTTCGCAATGTACCTCTCCTATGACGCCGATGACGTAAATTCCGCACGACTCATCGTCTCTGAAAGCGACACCATAACAAGCTACGACGGCACGGCGAACAAGTACTACATCAACGTGCCCGACAGCGCGCAGGCAGTGATCAAAAAGGTCAAGACCCTGGACGCCGAAATGCTTGACGATATTGCAAAAGAGGTGAACGACTGATGAAAAAGCGTGACTTTACGAGGAGCACCGTAAGATTTTCCGCATTCTTGATGTGCGTTTTGACGCTTCTTTCGTGCCTTGTCGCGGTAAACGCGGAAGAGACGGACACGACAAGCAAAGGAAGCCGCATCATGGTCTCGCTCGGCGACTCGTATGCCTCGGGTGAGGGAATCGAGCCTTTCTACGCACAGAGCAGATCCACGAGCAAAAAGGTGCAAAACGAAGACTGGCTCGCGCACAGATCGGAAAAAAGCTGGCCGGGACAGCTCAAGCTTGACGGCAAGCTGATGTCGAAGCAAAAAGACACAAAGTGGTTCTTCGTCGCGTCGTCCGGAGCCGTGACGGCGAATATGAAGGGAAAACAGACAAAAGAATACGATATCGACAAGATCACGGGATCGAAAGATCTCGATCCTCAGCTCGATATTTTCAAAAAGCTCGGCGATAAAAAGGCCGAGTATGTCACGGTATCGATCGGAGGAAACGACGCGCAATTCACCGACGTTGTCTCGACGGCAGCACTGAATTTCTTCGATAAAGGTTCGCTCAGCGTAAAGCTTAACGAGGTTTGGAACGAGTTCTACAACGGAACGAGCAAGACCGACAGCATCCGCGACAGACTCTATCAGGCATATCACGACATCGCCGACGCTGCAGGTCCGCAGGCGAAGATAATCGTCGTCGGATATCCGAGGCTCTTAAATGAAAACGGCGGCGGAATAATCTTCAACAAAGAAGACGCCGCTCTCATAAACGACTCCGTTTCCAGATTCAACAAGGAGATCGAGTCGATCGTCAACGCCTGCAAGGCCGATGGCATGAAAATTTGCTTCGTCTCGGTCGAGGAAGCCTTTAAAGGTCACGGCGCGTACGCCAAAGACGAGTACATAAACCCCGTATATTTAACAAGAAAAGCTCAGGATCTCGTCGGCGGTAACTCTTCTTATTCCATCCACCCGAACAAGGAGGGTGCCAAGGTGTACGCAGAGTGCGTTCAGGCGAAGATCGATTCGATCGAGAGCGACGGCGGAGTCAGCGAGTGGCCTTTCCTCGAGAGATCGGACGAGCGTGAGGTCGTTCTCGTGCTCGACACCTCGGGAAGCATGAGCGGAGATCCGATCGCGGAAACGCGCACGGCAGCCGAGGAGTTCGTCGACACGGTGCTCAGCGAGGACGCAAGCGTCGGAATCGTCACGTACGACAGCTCAAGTATGCGCGTCGCGGACTTCTCGTCGAGCGAGACGCTGCTTAAAAACGCCATAGGCGCGATAAACCCCGGCGGTAACACGAATATGGACGCGGGGCTCACCGAGGCGTACAGTATGCTCTCGGAAAGTAACGCGAAAAAGCGTATCATCGTTCTCATGAGCGACGGCGAGCCGAACGTTGGTCGCGTGGGCGACGATCTCATCGCATTTGCAGACGAGATCAAAAACGACGGAATATACATCTACACGCTCGGATTCTTCCGAAATCTCGGCGGAAGCAAGGGTAACGCGCAGGCTCTTCTCGAGGCTATCGCGAGCGCGGGCTGTCACTATGAGGTCGATAATGCCGACGATCTTAAATTCTTCTTCGGCGACGTTGCCGACCAGATCAACGGTCAGAAATACTTTTACGTGCGTATCGCGTGCCCCGTTGATGTAACGGTCACCTACGGCGATGAGGTTCTCTCGTCAAAGACCGACGAGCTTGTGACGCGCACCGAGTTCGGAACGCTGACATTCGAGGATGACGACAGCGGCGAGGAGTACGGCGAGGGTGTCGACTCGCGCGTCAAGATCCTCCGACTCAAAGCTGACGAAAAATACGATATCAAGATCGAGGCGACCGCACGCGGTCATATGGACTACACGCTTTCGCTCATGGACGAAAACGGAGACTATACCGACACGCGCACATTTAAGAAGATAAAGCTCACAAAGCGCACGGAGATCACTACCGTGGCCGAGGATGCAAAGAAGACCGTGCTCCGCGTCGATGAGGACGGAGACGGTAAGACCGATATCACATACGCGGCAAAGTCCGGCGAGATCGGCGAAGAGGTCAAGGGTATTCCCGTGACGACCGTCATTATCATTGCCGCATCGCTTGCGTGCGTGCTTATTATCGTAGTCTTCGTGGCCGTTATCGTGAAAAAGCATAAAAAAGCGGCGCAACGCTGAGAACGCAAAAACAGAATATCCCCTCGGTGAGCCGGGGGATATTTTCGAGAGGAAAACGAAAGAGGATCAAAATTGAGGACGATCACCGTAAACGAAAACGACGGCGGGCAGAGGCTCGACAAATTCATCATGAAGAGCACAAGCGGCCTGCCGATGTCGCTCCTTTACAAATTCATAAGAAAAAAGCGAATCAAGGTAAACGGCCGACGCGCTACCGAGAAGATGCACATCGAAGCGGGCGACGTCGTCGAGATGTACATCCCCGATGAGTTTTTTGAAAAGCAGGCATCGGCGACGGAATATAAAAAGGCGACGATACCGCTGAATATCGTGTATGAAGATGAAAATCTCATGCTCGTCGACAAAAAGCCCGGAGTGCTCGTGCACGTCGGAGACAAGGGCGACCCGCGACTCACCGATGACTCCGAGAGGTCGACCTTGATCTTCGCGATAAAGGCGTATCTTGTCTCGCGCGGCGAGTATTCTCCCGAAAACGAAAACTCGTTTGCGCCCGCGCTGTGCAACAGGATCGACCGCAACACGGGCGGGATCGTCATTGCCGCGAAAAACGCCGCGACCCTCCGCGCACTCAACGAGGCCATACGCCTCCGCGAGCTCGACAAGCTGTATCTGTGCGCCGTTCACGGCATCCCGCGCCGAACCGAGGCGACCGAAAGGGCGTATCTTTTCAAGGATCACCGAACGAACAAAGTCACCGTCACACCGAAGTTCGTCAAGGGCTCAAAGGAGATCGTGACATCATACAAGGTGCTCGAGAAGAACACGCGGCACGACATGGCACTGCTTGAAGTTAAGCTCGAGACGGGACGCACGCATCAGATACGCGCACACATGGCGTATCTCGGACACCCGCTCGTCGGCGACGGCAAATACGGAATAAACGCGGAAGACAGAAAGCTCGGCTACAAGTCACAGGCACTGTATTCGCACAAGCTCATTTTCCGCTCGCACATACCGGAGCTTGAATATCTCTACGGACGCGAGTTTTCCGCTTCGCGCGACGGGATATTCTTCCTTGAGCTTTTTAAATGATGCAAAACCCGATATAAAAATGCGGCACGCTCCCTTTTCTGCGAAGCGTGTCGCGTTTTTCTTTTGCGCCGAAATGCGCACTGATTTGTGCCTCATACGCACTTTCGTGTGAATGGAGTCACACCTTTTTCCACGTTCGGCGGTTGAATAAGATAAGCACGGGCAAAATCTCAAGGCGGCCGAGCAGCATCGTCAAAGTCAAGATGATCTTCGAGAGCGGGCTGTAAGCCGCGAAGCTCAAATACGGGCCGACCGCTTCAAACGCGGGGCCGACATTCGAGATGCAGGTGAGAACGGCGGAGAAGTTCGAGAAAAATCCGTGCGTCACGCTGTATTCGCCTGCGTCCGAAACGACGGTGAACACCTGCCCGTTCACAGGATCGAATCCGAGCAAGAACAGCGCGGCGAGGAATAAGAAAAAGTACAGCGTGATGAACACGAACACGTCTGTCACCGTGCGCTCCTCGAGCGTCTTGCCCTCAAACTTCGCGCTCGAAACGTAGTGCGGATTTATGAGGCGGCGGATGTTTATGTACGCGCCTTTCATCGCGATCACGATACGCGAGACTTTGATACCGCCCGCCGTCGAGCCCGCCATGGCTCCTATGAACATCAGTATCACAAGAGTCATCGTTGCCGCCATCGGCCAAGTGTTATAGTCGGTGGTGGTGTATCCCGCGGTCGTCATGAGAGACGCCGTTTGAAAGAGCGAGTGACGGAAAGCCTCCTCCGTCGTGTACGTTTGCGGGAGTGTCGACAGCTTCTGCATGAGGCTTAAAAAGATAAATCCGACGCCGCACGCAGTTATCGCGATATATGAGCGAAGCTCCTCGCTTTTGAAGATCTCGCGAGCCTTGCCGATGAGAATGAGGTAGTAAAGACTGAAGTTACAGCCGAAGAGGATGAGAAATACTGCCATGACGTACTGCGAGAACGGGTGAAATAGCTCCATGCTTCCCGGCAAGAAGCCGAATCCGCCGGTTCCGGCACAGCCGAAAGTCGAAAGCAGGCTGAAGAAGAATTTCTCGTTTTCATATCCCACGATCGGCTCGTCGAGCATAAGGATCACGACCTCGAGCACGGTCATGCCGAGGTAAATCAGATAAAGAATGCGCGCGGTGGCTTTCATCTTTGAGACAAGCTTTCCGACCTTCGGACCGGGGCTTTCCGCGCGAAGCAGGTGCATGGCCGAGCCGTCGCGGCTCTCGGGGATAAAGATGAGCACGAAAACGAGTATTCCCATGCCTCCGATCCAGTGTGAGAAGCTGCGCCAGAAGAGAGTTGAGTGCGAGATCTTCGTGATGTCGGTGATGACGGACGAGCCCGTCGTCGTAAAGCCCGACATTATCTCAAAGCAGGCGTCGACGTAGTTCGGGATCTCGCCGTTTATGACAAACGGAAGTGCGCCGAAAAGCGTCATCACTATCCACACAAGAGCAGTCAGCGCAAAGCCCTCTTTTTGATACAGATTTCCGCGTCGCGCCCGTGGGATCTGCAGTAAAAATCCGACGGCGAACAGCGCGATGATGGGCGCGGCGAACGCCAATGCGTGGCGTGCCGATTCGCGGTAGATGAGGCTCACCGCGAGAGGAAAGATCATCAGAATTCCCTCGAGGATCATGATCTTTCCGAGGAGGTTACCGAGTTTTCTGTATTCCATGGCTACTCCTCATTCAAAGGCGTCCGTCAGGTCGTCGAAGTTTTTGTGCGTGGTCACGACCACGACGTTGTCGCCGAGACGGATCTCCGACGAGCCGTTCGGGATTATGACCTCGTTGTTATGTATGATGCAGGCGATAAGGCAGTCCTTCTTCGTCACGAGATCCGCAAGCGGGCGATTTAATATGCGGCTTGACTTGCGTGCGGTAAACTCGAGTGCCTCGACGCGGTTTTCGACGAGCTGATAAAGTGACAGAATATTGCTTCCGCGAGAATTTGCCATGGCGCGTGCGTAGCCGACGACGCGCTCTGCGACGATACGCTTTGACGAAACGCTGTCCTTGGTGCCGAGCTCGTCGTACATTGCAAGAAGCTCGTCGCTTTTGATTTTGGCAATCGTCTTTTTGACGCCGCGCTTTTCGGCAAACATCGAAACGACGATATTTTCTTCATCGATATCCGTCAACGCGATGAAAGCGTCGACCGCGTCGATGCCCTCCTCGGAGAGAAACTCGTGATTCGTTCCGTTGCCGCAGCACACCGACACACGCGGCAGAGCCTGAGCGAGAAACTGCGCCTTCTCGGCGTCCTTTTCGATGAGCTTCACGCGGTAGTTTCGCTCCTCGAGTGCGTCCGCGAGATAATATCCGATCTTCCCGCCGCCGACGATCATGACCGAGCGAAGCGGGGATTTCACGAGTCCCGTTTCCTTTAAAAAGCGTCCGAGGCATTTTGAATCCGCTGTGAGGTGGAGCTTATCGTTTTCTTCGATGACGAAATTTCCGTCGGGGATGTAGACGTGTGTGCCGCGTCTGACGGCGCAAATAAGCACGGAGGACGATGTGTCTTTACCGATCGAATATAGGCTTTTGCCTATCAGTGCGCATCCGGGTGCGGCAACGATCTCGACGAGCTTTGCGCGGCCGTTTGCAAAATGTTCGACCCGAGCCGCCGACGGCAGGTCGATGAGATTGAATATCTCACGCGCTGTCTCAAGCTCGGGATTTACGATCATGGATATGCCTAGGTCGTCTTTCATCTCGGGAATCTGCTGCCTGTAGTCGGGATTTCTTATGCGTGCCACGGTGTTTTTGCATCCGAGTCGATTTGCGACAAGGCAGGCGAAGATATTAAGCCCGTCGTTGCGGGTGAGCGCGACAACGAGCTGTGCGGAGGGGACGCCGGCCTCTCTTTGAATATCGAGGCTGGCTCCGTTTCCGATCACGCCGAGGATGTCGTGCTTTTCGACGAGCTCCTCAACTTTATTTTTGCATCTGTCTATAACGGTAATGGTGTGCTCCTCGCTTGCAAGGCTCTTGAGCACGCTTTTGCCGATGTTTCCGAGTCCGATAATAACGATGTTCATACGGATCGTTCCTTTCAGCGTTTTTTGTTTTAGGTGTTTTTGATTATTACCTGCTCGATGACGTCGGCGGCGTGCTCGCACAGGTCGCAGCAGTCCTCGAGTCCCTCGTAGACGGCGCGACTTCCGATGAGCGTCTTCGCGTCGCAGTCCGAGCCGAACAGGCGGTAGATGGCCTCAGCATAAAGCTCGTCGGCCTCGCCCTCGATGTCATTGACTTTTACAAGTCGTGCTCTGAGCGCGTCGGGCTTTTTGAAGTTTTTGAGCTCGCCTGCGGCCTCGTCGAGTGCGCGAACGCAACGATTTACGACCTTTGAAAGCTCGGCGGTCTTTTCGGGCACGGTGTCGAGACGGTACATATAAATGTCGAGCATGACCTCGTCGATGGCGTCGGTGATGTCGTCGATGATCTGGACAAGGCGCAGTATGTCCTCCTGATCGATGGGAGTTATAAACTCCGTCGACAGGCGACTGCGGATGTCGTGATGGACGCCGTCGGCCGTGTGCTCGATGCGGTGCATCTGCTCGCGGTACACGCCGATGCTGTCGGGATTGAATTTGCAGAGTATCTCCTCGAGGAGGTTTGAAGCTTCGACGCAGTAGGACGACTGTGTTTTTATGAGTTCAAAATAGTTGTTGCTTTTCTTAGCCATTATATTCTCCGTTCCGCCGCTGTGCGGCATTTTAAATGATAATTTCTTTCGTCGCGCCGACTTGCCGTGAGGCTTTAAAGGTGAGCGCGACGCTGAGTGACGCGGAAGTTGACTCCCGCATTTTTTTAAGCGTTTATGCGAAAATCATAAGGAAGAGCTTTGCCATTCCGAAGCCGAGCAGGCCGCATCCGGGGAATGTGAAGACCCATGTCAAAACGAGCTCGCGCACCACGGACCAGTTGACGTTTGTAATGCGTCGTGACGCGCCGACACCCATGATCGCGGTGGTCTTCGTGTGCGTCGTGCTCACGGGAATGCCTGTGAGCGAGGAGAGGAGAAGACAAAGCGTCGCCGAAAAGTCCGCCGCAAAGCCCTGATAGGGCTTGAGCTTGACCATATCCATTCCGACCGATTTTATGATGCGATATCCGCCGATCGAGGTTCCGAGACCCATGACCGCGGAGCAGAGCACCATCAGCCACAGCGGCACGGTGAAGTTTGTAACATCGGCCTGACCTTTCGCCATAGCCGCGCCGAGGAGAAATATCGCCATGAACTTCTGACCGTCCTGTGCGCCGTGCATGAATGCCATGGCCGCGCCGCCGGCTACCTGCGCACCCGAGAAGAAACGCTCCGAGCGGAGTCTGTTGCGATTTTTGAAGATGAGCACGGTGAGCTTCGATGAGAGAAATCCGAGCACGAAGCCGAGGAGCGTCGACAGGAGAATGCCGTAGATGACCTTGATCCACTCAGAGCCGTTTATGCCCGAAAAGCTGTTCTGTATCGCCACGGCGGCACCCGAAACGCCTGCGATGAGCGCGTGGCTTTCGCTTGTCGGAATACCGAAGTACCACGCGGCCGTCGCCCAAACGACGATCGCGGCCATGGCGGCGCAAAGTGCGATGAGTGCGGTATGCGCGTCTCCGCCGAAGTCGACCATATTGTATATCGTGAATGCGACAGAGGCGTTTATCGATGTCATGACGAGCACGCCGAGGAAATTGAATATTGCCGCCATGATTATCGCGGGGCGAACTCCGATGGCTCTCGTCGAGACGCAAGTCGCGATGGCGTTCGGCGCGTCCGTCCAGCCGTTGACGAGGATCACCGCAAGCGTGAGCAGTGTCGAGACGCACAGCATCGGATTGTGCGCCGCTTGTGTAATAAATTCTATCATTTGATTTTTGCTTCCTCCGTGGGGGATTTTAAGCCGAGGTGATCTTTTCAGCCTCTGCCGAGCTTAATTATAATATATTTTCGGCTAAAGGACGGTAAAAGCTTCACTTTGCGGGCAAAAAATTCGCGCGACAATTTCGGAAAACAAAAAACAGGTAACGCTACACTCGTTACCTGTGATTTTTCATTATTCCGCGTTTTCGCAATCTTCGGCGCGTTCGGCGTTCATCCTGTAGCCCACGCCGAGCTCGTTTGTGATATACGTGGCCTCGCCCGGCTTTACGCCGAATTTTCGGCGGATGTTCGCCATGTTGACCTGCAACTTTTTGACGCTTCCCTCGTCGGCATAGCCCCATACTCCCTTGATTATCGAGGAATAGGTCATCATCTTTCCGCTGTGCTCCGAGAGAAAGACGAGAATGTTGTACTCGGTCTGCGAGAGCTTTATCTCGCGCGAGCTTACGAACACCTGACGCGCGTCGTAGTCGATCTCGAGATCGCGCAGGCGAAAGCGGCCGCCGGGGAGCTTTCCGCTGTCGGCGCGGTGGCGGTGATATCTCAGAGCCGTGCGTATTCTCGCTGACAGCTCGGCGGAGCTGAACGGCTTTGTGACATAGTCGTTCGCGCCTCGGTCGAGGGCGGTGACCTTGTCCTTTTCGTCGCTCCTTGCGGACAATACGATCACGGGCGTGAGTCCGTCCGCACGGATGAAGTCGAGAAGGGTTATGCCGTCGGCATCGGGAAGTCCGAGGTCAAGGATGACAAGGTCGGGGCGGTGAGACGAGAAAAGGCCGCGCGCGAGTGCGCAGTTTCCCGCGAAAATGACCTGATATCCCTCGGTTTGAAGCACGGTCGTGAGCGCGGAGCGGATGCTCGCGTCGTCCTCGACGAGCAAAAGCTTATATTTGTTATTCTCCATCGGGT
>CAYWTG010000043.1:0-9716 GCA_964461155.1 uncultured Ruminococcus sp. | reverse complement strand
GGGGAGAAGCAATCCCGCGAGCTTGTAGAATATCGAGCCGACGATCAGCGTGTAGAGATCAGCCTGTCCGATCTCCTCGAGCGCGTCGGATACCTCTGAGGGCAAAGTCGAAAGAAAGCTCGTCGACACGTCATCGGCAATGGATTCTCTTTTTTCGGAAATCGCCGCATCGTAAAGATCGACACTGTCGTATTCGCCGTTTTCATATCTCTGCTCGATCAGCGAAAGCTCATAGTCAAGTCTTCCGCGATATGTCACAACGGCGGTGTTCGCCATGTGCTTGATATTTTCGTAGGTGTAACCGAAAGAATCGTATTTTTCACGGGTCACGCCGTAGGATTCAAGCGCGCAAAGCAGAGCGTCGACGCTCTCGTCGGAAGTCATGTTTCCCGCAAGGAACACGCTCGCGGAATACTCGCCTCTGTCGAGTCTGTATTCCTCGCGCTCCTCGGAAGCGATGTATTCATCCGCATCTCCGCTTGAAATATGTGCGACAAGCGACATATAGTCGTAATCCTCCGGCACGTTTTCTCCGTGATCGGTATAAAATTCATTGAACTTTCCGCCGGGATTCAGCGAATACATGACGCTTCCGAGAAGCTCGTTTGCTTCGGCGGAGTCTTTCTCGTATCCGAGCTCCGCCGCACGCGCGTCGATATGCTCCACGAGCGCGTCGCAGGCATCTGTGTATGCCGCGCTTATCGCGTTTTCGGCTGTAGCGGGAGTGTTTTCTTTCCACTCGGCCATCTTCAGAGCATATTCCTCGACGGAAGCCGACTCACCAAGCGTCGGTGCCGAGTCAAGCCAACCGGTGACACTTTCCGAAAACTCGCGTCCGATATCCGTCGCCATTTCGGGCTTCGCGTCCTGCCAAGCGGTCATCGCCGCAAAAAGCGCCGCCTCGTCGCCGATCTCGGCTGAGTTCGGCATGGCGGAGCACCATGTAAGAACGGCAAGCGTGTCGCTTGCCCTCTCGGCAAAGAGGCTGTCAAACTCTTCGAGTCCCTCATCCGCGTTTTTGTAGTACGTGAGCGCGCGCTTTTGCATCTGGGAGTCGACTTCTTTTATGATTATCGTGTCCTCGATCGAGTTTTTCACCTCGCCGATGTTGCCGTTGCCCGATATGAGCATCACGCAGGCAAGCATAAAGCACAGTGCGAAGGTGATTATCGCCCACATCGTACCGTTTGCTTTGCAGGACTGTTTGAATAAAGCTTTACTGAACATAATAGTCTTTTTCCTTAACCTTTCTTTGCATTTGCAAGCAAAATGTTTTTAAAGTGCATCTCGAGCGTGTACGGAAGCTCGGAAATAAATTTCACATTATAGTTTTTGAGCACGCCGAGAAGACGCGCGGTCTCGTCGGAGTTTATTCTTATCGTGACCTGATCGTACTGCTCCTGCAAACGGATGATATCGTAGCCCTCGGAAATAAAGCGGGTATAGTCGTCATGCGACGCGAGCTCTATCTTAAATTCCTTAACAGGGCGGTTTCGGATATCATTCATGTTGCACACGTCGACGATCCGTCCGTCGTTTATGAGTGCGACTCTGTCGCAGGTCTTCTCAAGCTCGTCAAAGCTGTGCGAGCTCATAAATATCGTCTTGCCGCGGCTGTGCTCCTCCTTTATTATATCAAGGAAAGTCGCACGCATCAGCGGGTCGAGTCCCGTCGTCGGCTCGTCGAGAATGATTATCGGCGAGTCGTTCATGAGTGCCGCGACAAGTGCCGTTTTCTGCTTCATACCCTTGCTCATTCGCTTCAAATTCGCTCTCGGGTCAAGCTGAAGCCGCTCGATAAGCTCGTTTGCGTAGTGCATATCGCGAAGAGAGAGAAAATCCGCCTGACACTTCAAAAAATCGATACCCGTTTTAAGATCCGGAAATGCTATCTCTCCCGGGACATATCCGATGCTTTTGACGATCTCGCTCGAATTTTCCCATGAGCTCATCCCCATGACCGAAGCCGAACCCGAGCTCGGCTTCAAGAATCCCAAAATGTGCCGTATCGTCGTAGTCTTGCCGCTACCGTTCGTGCCGACATATCCGACCATCTCGCCGCGCTCTATCGCAAGCTCAAGATCGAACACGCCGCGACGGATGCCGTAATCTTTCGTCAGATGATTACACTCGATCACATTCATTTAAGCGCACCTCCGAAATCACGTTCTTCTTTGTAGAACTTCATAAAGTAATCCTCGAGCGTCTCTTTGCGATTGCTGAACGAGCGCACGTCAAGTCTCGCCAGACAGTCGATGAGAGCGTTCAGCTCGCGATCCTCGACAGAGATGTATATCTCTCTGTCGCTGTCCGAGATGAGATTCAGCGTTTTTATCTCCGTGGCGCGCGCGTCGAATGCCGCTTTTGCCTCGGGTGTGTTGAAAAGTACATTATAATACTTGCGCGAGGCGTGTTTTAGGTCGTCCGCGATAAATTCGGAAACGATCTTTCCGTCCTTTATTATCGCGATGCGGTCGCAGGTCGAGTCGATCTCGGAAAAAATGTGGCTCGAGAGGAGTATCGTCTTCCCTCTCGACTTTTCTTCGTGGATGAAATCGATGAAGCTTTCCTGCATGACGGGGTCAAGACCGCTCGTCGGCTCGTCGAGGATCAACACCTCGGGATCGGACATAAATGCGGTGACGACGGCAAGCTTTCTCTTAACGCCGAGGCTCATGCGCTTTGTCTCACCGCGAAGGACGTTGTCCTCAAGCTCAAATCTTTCGAGCATCTCGGAAAGACGCTTCTCGTTATTAATCTTCTGCATCGACTGCATCATTCGGATAAATTCCCATCCCGTAAGTCCCGCGGGAAGCGCGATCTCGCCGGGGATATATCCGACCCGGCTGAGCACCTTATAGTATTTGTCAAAGGTCTCGCAGCCGAGAATCTTCGCCGAACCGGAGTCCGGATGCGAAAAGCCCATCAAATGCCTGATCGTCGTAGACTTTCCCGCGCCGTTCGGACCGAGGAAGCCGAACACCTCACCGCACTCGACACGGGTGCTGACATCAAAAATGCCGCGCCCGAAGCCATAGTCTTTGGTAAGGCCGCTCGCCTCGATCACAGGCGTGCCCGTTAGTTCGGAGGTCATCTTTTTTTCCATTCTTTTAGCTCCTTTTAATTTTTACACTGTTGACATTTGAACTGTGTTGTATTATAATACTATTACGGCAAGTATGGAAGAGCAGTTTTTCAGTCACTGTCGAAATTTAAACACAGTTCAAAAATGTGTTCATTATAATACATCGGAGGCGGCAATGAAAGCACGCAATCTCAATAACTCATCGAAAAAAACACGGCGCATCATCAAGAAGGTGTTCGCGGAGATGCTGTCGGAGAAAAAGGAGCTCGGGAAGATATCCGTCAGCGATCTCTGCCGACGCGCCGACATAAGCAGAGGATCGTTTTACTCGCATTACGACGACATATACGGTGTCGCGGAGGATTACGAAAACGAAATAATCGACGCGTTTTTCGACAACGCGCGTATGTTTGAATCAAAAGATATAATGCAGTTCATCGACTCGATCTTCGAGTTCATACGTGAAAACGACGAAAACTACCACCTGCTGTGCCGCTCGAACGATTTTCTCTTCGCAGCGAAAAAGCTGACGACGATCGCTTCGGCAAAGCTCATCGAGCTTGCACGCTGTGACAACAGAATCAAAAACTCGGCATATCTCGAGCTTGACATCGTCATCTTCCTCGAGGGAACGCTTTGCGAGTACGTAAAATACTGTCGCGGCTATTCTGCGATCACGCTCGACGATCTCTACGAATACACAAAATACTGGGTAACGGACTTTATCGAGCGTCACTCAGCATGAGCTTTGATTTGTGCGCACCTATGCGAGCGTCACTTTAAATTGCACGCGGGGCCTTTTATTTGTATCTGAAATGTGATATAATAACCATGTAAAAATACGAGATTTCAAAATAAACGACAACTGCCGAAAAGGAGGTGGCGCAGTGGATCATTTTGAACTTGTCTCTCCCTACAAACCGACGGGAGATCAGCCGCAGGCGATAAAAAAGCTGACCGACGGAATAAATAACGGTCTTCGCGAGCAGGTGCTTCTCGGCGTTACGGGCTCGGGTAAAACTTTCACCATGGCAAATGTCATCGCGAATGTGAATCGTCCGACGCTTGTGCTCGCACACAACAAAACTCTCGCCGCACAGCTTTGCAGTGAGTTTCGCGAGTTTTTCCCGAACAACGCTGTCGAATATTTCGTGTCGTACTACGACTACTACCAGCCAGAGGCATACGTTCCGGGCAAGGATATGTACATTGAAAAGGATTCCGCGATAAACGACGAGATCGACAAGCTCCGTCACAGCGCGACCTCGGCTCTCTTTGAGCGGCGCGACGTTATCATTGTTGCGAGCGTGTCGTGCATATTCTCCCTCGGTCCCCCGGAGGAATATGAGCGTCAGGTCATCGGCATACGTCCGGGGCTTGAGATATCCCGTGACGAGCTTGCCGCGCGACTTGTCGACGTAAATTACGACAGGAACGACATTAGCCTAACACGAAATAATTTCCGCCTGCGCGGCGACACACTCGAGGTTTTCCCCGCAGGATACACGGGAAAAGCCCTGCGCATCGAGTTTTTCGGCGACGAGATCGACTGCGTGTCGGAGATCGATCCCGTAACGGGAAAGGCGACGCGCGAGCTTAATTATGTAGCGATCTTCCCCGCAACGCACTACGTTGTTGACCAGTCTTCGAAAGAAAAGGCGATTGTCGAAATTGAAGCGGAGATGGCCGACCGAGTTGAGTTTTTCAAATCTCAAAACAAGCTCATCGAAGCACAGCGAATCGAAGAACGCACAAGATACGACATCGAGATGATGCGCGAGATCGGGTACTGCTCGGGAATCGAGAACTATTCCCGCATCTTCGCCGGTCGCGAGGCGGGCTCTACTCCGTACACTCTGCTCGACTACTTCCCGAAAGACTTTATTCTCTTCGTCGACGAGAGCCACGTCACCCTGCCGCAGGTACGCGGAATGAGCGGCGGCGACTACGCGAGGAAGAAGAATCTCGTCGATTACGGTTTCCGCCTGCCGTCCGCGCTTGACAACAGGCCGCTGTATTTTGAAGAGTTCGAGCAAAAGCTCGGGCAGATCATCGCGGTATCCGCGACACCTTCCGAATATGAGCTCTCGCGCTCCGATCAGACCGTCGAACAGATCATCCGCCCGACAGGACTGCTCGATCCCGAGATCGACGTTCGCCCCGTCGCGACACAGGTCGACGACCTCATCGGCGAGATACGCTCACGCACAGAAAAGGGCGAGCGCACGCTTGTCACCACGCTCACAAAAAAAATGGCGGAGGATCTTACGGAGTACCTCGAAAAGCAGGAGATACGAGTAAAATACATCCACCACAATATAGAATCCATGGAGCGAACCGAGCTCATTCGAGATCTGAGGCTCGGCCTTTACGATGTCCTCGTCGGAATCAATCTTCTTCGCGAGGGAATCGACCTGCCGGAGGTCACACTCGTTGCGATACTCGACGCTGATAAGGAGGGATTTCTCCGAAGCGAGCAGTCACTGATCCAGACGATCGGACGTGCCGCGCGAAACGCAAACGGTCGTGTCATCATGTATGCCGACACCGTCACGCGCTCGATGAAGCGTGCGATCGACGAGACGCGCCGCCGTCGCGAGCTTCAAAACGAGTACAACATCGCGCACGGTATTACTCCGCAGACGATCAAAAAAGAGGTTCGCGAGCTCATCGGCATCACCGCCGGTACAGCCGACAAGAAATCGCGCACGCGCACGGTCACTCCGACTTCGGACATTCCGCGCGACCGCGCCGAGCGTCTTGCAAAGATCGAAGAGCTTCGCCGCGATATGCAAGCTGCCGCGCGCGAGCTGAGATTCGAGGAAGCGGCGTTTTTGCGTGACCGCATACGCATCCTCGAGAGCACAAAATGATATTTATAATTTGATGTTTATAATAATGAAAGGAAATACATAATGTCAAACGTACTCAACACATTAACATCCATCGCCGTAACATTCGGCCTCAAGCTTTTGGCGGCGGCACTTGTGCTTTTCGTCGGCTTTAAGCTGATAAAGCTTCTTACTTCGTTCATCGCAAAGCGCGATTTTTTCTCGAAGCTTGACTCCAACGTCCAGCTTCTCATCAGGAATATCATCACGGTAGTGCTCGATGTTATCATCGTTATCATTGCCGTCGAAATTCTCGGCGTTCCGAGTGCGACTATTATCGCGGTTCTCGGCTCATGCGGACTTGCGGTCGGCCTCGCGCTCCAGGGCGGACTTTCAAATATCGCCGGCGGCGTCATCATCATGCTCTTCAAGCCTTTCCACACGGACGACTACATCACTACCCCCATGGGCGACGGCACGGTCGAGGACATCGGCATATTCTACACTCGCCTTGTTACCGCCGACAATATCGTCATCAACATCCCGAACTCCGCACTGTCGAACTCGACAGTGTCTAACCTCTGCGCGAAGGACACACGCAGAGTTGACATTCAGCTGACCATCGCTTACGGTGCGGACATCGATCTTGCAAAAAAAGTGCTCCTCGCAAGTGCGGAAAGTCACGATCTCGTCCTCCGCGATCCCATGCCCTCCGTGTTCGTCACCGAGCAGGCCGACTCTGCCATCAAGCTCACACTCCGTCTGTGGACGGCAAGAGAAAATTATTGGACGGTAAAATACGATCTCACCGAGGACACAAAGAAAGCTTTCGACCGCTTCGAGATCGAGATCCCGTTCCCTCAGCTCGACGTTCACGTGAAAAACGACTGAGTATTTCGAGAGAGGCTGAGTCACGTGAGGTGCGCTGCTTTTTCTGCTTTGTTTGTCGGAGCAGTTTCACGAAAAGAGTGACTGAAACTCATGAGGTGACGCCTCATCCGTCAGCCCTTGGCTGACACCTTCTCCCGCCGGAGAAGGCCGGGGTGTGGGGTTATTTCGCTTACGAAATGAAAATTCCCGCGAGAGTGTTTGATCATCCTCGCGGGAATTTTTCGTTTACTTATTTTTTCTCAGATAAGAAACATCACTCTTTCGGGTGAGCTTTTCTACATTAATTAAGTATTATTTAAGCACCGCTCCGTCGGCGAATGCGTTTCCTACCTTTTCGCCGAGCACTAAGTACGCGTGATTTGCGGCGTCAAAGGTTATCGGTCTGAGCTTTGCGGGGTCGATCGCGCCGTCGGTCAAAATTCTCTCGTCGGCGCAGACGTTTACGATCTCACCAACCATGCGACAGCTGTCCGCGTCGTAGCTTTTCAGTCGGCACTCTATCACCATCGGAAGCTCCGCGAACATCGGCGCATTTACGTTTTCGCACTTTTCGACATGAAATCCCGCGCGAGCGAGCTTGTCGGGCGTATCGTTTGCCGATGCCATGCCGACATAATCACACTGCACGACGGTGTCGGCGGTAGCCATGCTGATGCTGAATGCACCGCTCTCGAGAATATTTTTGACGGTCTTGTGTCCCGCGCTGAGGCAGATCGAGATCTCGTCAGCCTCGCTGAGTCCGCCCCACGCCGCGTTCATCGCATCCGCATTGCCGTCCTTGTCATATGAGCCGATGATATAAACAGGCTGAGGATATATAATCGGCTTTGCTCCGAAACTTTTTCTCATGATTTTACTCCTTTATTTAAGCCCGCGCACATTTCGCGCTGCGGCCGTTTGTCTTTTGGTCTTTGTCGGCTCACGCAATTACGTTCTTGCCGATGCGGTCGCACGGTATGTCGCGCATCTCGTATTTTTCACTCGTTTTGCCGAGTGCGATGGCACAGCACGGCACAAATCCCTCGGGAAGCGAGAGTTTTGCGACAGTTTCCGCTTTCGAGCTCATTGCCATTGTCGCGCCCCAGATGTGGCAAGCTCCGACGCCGAGCTCTGCTGCGGCAAGAGCCATATTTTCAACTATCGTCGCGCCGTAAAGGACATCACGATCCGTCATTCCCGCAGCGGCCTTGATCTCTCCGAGGAGCGCGGGATCGGTGATGATCGTCAGATGTGAGTCCTCATATCGACCCATTCCGACAGGCGCGGCGTTTGCGGCCTTTAAAATCACATCAAGCTCTTTCTCGCTTATCATCTCGCCCGTGTAAGAGCGGATCGTGCGTCTTTGGCAGATCGTTTCCATCATTGTCATTTTCTGTTTTCCTCCTTGAAACCAACTCGGCACACTCCCGACGTTTTATTCGGCGTCGAAAGTGTGTCGATTTTCTGCTTATTTTCTCTTTTTCGCAACTACCGCGCCGCATGATGCGATAACGGCGGCAAGTGCGGCGAATATCACAGGATCGCCCGTCGGCGGTGTGACCGTGGTGATGTCAGCGTCGGTGACGATACTCGTTACGACCTCGCTGACGATCTCGGTAACATTCTCTCCGTTCTCGTTCGTCACGACCTCGCCCACATCGTTTGTGACATAAGCCGTGTCGGTGACTACGGAGCTTTCAACGCGAGTCGTCACCTCCTGAGTCGGAGCCGCGCTCGTGCTTTCGGAAGTGCTCGCCGAAGTTTCGACGGAAGATTTCGCGATCATCTCTTCGGAGAAAGTGCCCATAGCATGGGACGGATCGTCAAATGCGTTCCACTGAGCCATATATCCCGCATCTCCGAGCGATACCGCGTACATATTCGAGTCCTTGTGAAGCTTACCGAGGCTGCCGCCTGTCGCGGTCACGTCGAAGTTAAGCTGTGTGCCCGCGAGCGGGAGCTTTCCGTTGACGGAAGCCGACGGAACGACAGACTCGATCGGGAAAGATATCTCGTATGTCACGGTGTTTCCGTCGATCTTAATGAAATAGTCCTCGCCCCACTTGTGGCTGAGAACGCCGGTATAGCCGTGCTCGTTGTAGTGGCCGTAGAGCGGTGTACCGGTTTCCGTGTTGAGACTGATACCGCGGCACATGACGGTCTTTCCGTCTGAGCCCGAAACGCGGAACATCATGCCGAACTGGAACAAAAACTCATCTCCGGGGAAGCCGTCGAAGTATGTGTCGTCAGGCTGAGGCGACGTATTTACGGGTGTCTCGAGGAGAGTTGCGCGAACTGCCACGTTGAGTCCGTGCGTCTCATCGTAGGATATATAAAAATGTACGTTTTTGAGAAACTCGCAAGCAGAATTGAATGCTTCGGACGATTCGTAGCTGAGCATACAGTCCGTGGTGAGGTCGTTGCGGTCGATCTCGATCTCGGTGTACTCGCCGTCACCGATCACGCCGTCCTTCACGACATCTGCGGCATCGGCACGCAAGATGGAGATCTTCGTCTTGCATCCGCCCGAAGGATTAAACGCTTCGGCGGAAGCGCAAACTGTGAAGAGTGCAAGTGTAATAAGAAGTGCGAGGGAGACAGTTAAGAACCTTTTCATACTTTTTCTCCTTAACAGAGCGAATTAAATATCGGCGGAAAAAACTGCCGTACATTTTTATTATAGCACACACTTTTGACGATTGCAACAGATTATATAGATTTTTTCAGTTTTTTATGTCATTGTTGTGCCTTTTACCATGCACCTATCGAGGGCATTTTGTGATCTCAAGCATACGCCGGCGAAATTGCCGAGCGTACCGAGAGCCGCGCGCGACTATCATTTTGGCATATTGCACAAAAATCAGGGGGGTAATTGGACGTTTTGCCGAAAATAAAGTCGAGCGTTAAAAATAGATTGAATTATCTGTGAC
>CAYWTG010000042.1:0-10462 GCA_964461155.1 uncultured Ruminococcus sp. | reverse complement strand
ACGATCTGAATTTCGATTTTTCAAGTCTCGCGAGAGCTTCGTCGATCGTGCTCATGTGCTCTACCTCTGTTTCGTGTGGATTTTGCGGCTTTCGGCGGCGTTGATAGCCACGAAAACAAGCGTCAGGGCGGCCGCTGAGGCTATCATTACAGCATACATCACGCTTGTCGAGACACACCCGTCGAAGAAATACACATTGCAGTCGAGCGCGTCGCGAAAGGCATTTATGTCATCTGCGGATACATTTACCGTTTCGAGCTTGGCAAGCGCACCGCGGCTTTCGAGATTGTCATACACTGTGAGCGGCGCGTCGAGAACCGATGACTGAAACACCACTCCGAGTGAGCGGGGGACTTCGCGTGAGGGAGAGTCGATGTCGACACCGCCGACGAAGACTTTTCCGCTGCCTTTGGCAATGCGACGGCAGATGATGCCTATTGTCGTCGACTTTCCCTCGCCGTTTTCGCCGAGAAATGCGAAAAGCTCGCCCACGCTCACTGAGAACGAAAGGTCGTCGACGGCTTTTATATTTTCGAAGCTTTTACTTGGATTTATTATCTCGAGCATATTCACTTAGCCGAGCCTGCTTTCCATATGATATCATCATTATATCACGCGAAAGAGCTCCTGCCAACACTTTTGTTAATATTTTATCTTCAAAAATTTGAAAAACTACCCATTTTTCGATGAGAGCCGACGGTGCGAATAAATTTCGCCCGATCTGAGTAAAATCATCAGAGAGAGAAAATGAAGTGTTCAAAGGAGTTTTTTAAGTGTTTGATGAACTGTTTGACATGAGCGCGAGCGCGGCGGCGCATCTTTTTGAAAAGTGCGACAGTGAGGAGAGAGTTTTCGATCTTCTTGACGAGTATATACTCACGCTCGCATTGCGGCTTGACGGCGCGGTGTACGAGAGAGCTTTCGACGGCGTTTGGATCGCGAAAAATGCCGTAATTTCAAACAGCGCGCACATTGACGCGCCGTGTATCATCGGTGAGGGCACGACACTTCGCAGCGGCGCACTTATCAGAGGCAGCGTTATCGTCGGACGCAACTGCATCATCGGCAACTCATCGGAGGTGAAGTCAAGCATCCTCTTTGACGGAGTTAAGCTACCGCATTTCAATTACGTCGGCGATTCTGTCCTCGGGCGTGACGTCCATTTCGGCGCGGGAGCTATCGTGTCGAATTTAAAGAGTACCGCGTCTACGATCCGCGTCGCCGCATCGCATTTTCGTGCGGCAAACCGCAGAAAGCTCGGCGCACTAATCGGAGACGCGGCACAGCTCGGATGCTCCGCCGTAGTCTGCCCCGGAAGTGTGATCGGGCGTGAAAGCATTATTTATCCGCTGTCGCTCGTGCGAGGTTGTGTGCCTGAGCGATCGATATACAAAAACGACGGGAAATGTGTACCCATAGAAGCCGATATCGGCGGAGGCGAGGACGTATGTGTGGAATAATCGGATTTGTCGGCGGAGGCGATGTGCTTGAGAGATTGACGAGTGCGCTCGAGCGGCTCGAGTATCGCGGGTATGACTCGGCGGGCGTCGCATATTTCGCCCACGGCAAGCTTCACTGTGTCAAGTCGAGCGGAAGACTGCCGCGCCTGTGCGCAAAGCTTGAAAATATTCGCCGCGAGGGGATCTCCTGCGGTATCGGGCACACACGCTGGGCGACGCACGGCGCGGTAAACGACATAAACGCGCATCCTCTCGGAAACGGCAGAGTTTACGGTGTGCATAACGGCATGATCGAAAATGTCGCCGAGCTTGAAGAACTCCTTATCTCCCGCGGGTACGTCCTCGAGTCACAGACCGATACCGAGAGGGCACTGCTCCTTTTCGATCTTCTTCACAGAGAGGGGAAAGGTTATGTCGACGCCATGCTTGAGGGTTCAAGGCGCATTCGCGGATCGTTCGCCGTCGGGGTGTTGTTCGCCGACAGTCCCGACACGATCTACGCACAGCGGCGCGACAGCCCGCTCCTTGTCTGCCGCTCCGGCGAGGGATATTATATTTCATCCGATATCTCCGCACCGTCGTCGGACGCGACCGAGTACACGGTTCTCGAAGACGGTGAGCTTGCCGTCGTAAAACGTGACTCGGTGACGTTTTATGCCTCGGATGGTGAGAAAATCGAAAAGTGCTTCATCCCGACAGAGCGCGAGGAGCTTGAGTTGTCTCTCGGAGATTTCCCGCATCATATGCTTCGCGAGATATACGACGAGCCGAGAGCACTTTCTCGTGCGCTCGAGGGGCGTATCGTCGGCGGACTTCCGTCGCTTGACGGAGAAATACCTGATCCAATACTCGAAAAATGCAGCTATATACACATCGTCGCCTGCGGCACGGCGTACCACGCGGGGCTTTACGGCGCAGGCGTCATAGAGCGTCTGGCGAGAGTGAGGGTAAATGCCGAGATCGCCTCGGAGTTCAGGAGCAAGGAGCCGATCTTCTCCGAAAACGATATCGTGATCGCGATATCGCAGTCGGGCGAGACGGCCGACACCTTGGCGGCGATGCGAAGCGCGAAGTCGCGCGGCGTTTTCGTGCTTGCCTTGGTGAATGTTACGCCCTCGACGATCTCACGCGAGGCAGATGCCGTGATTCGTATGAGAGCGGGAGCGGAGCTTTCGGTCGCAAGCACAAAGGCATACACGGTGCAGTGCGCGCTTTTATATCTCTTCGCACTTCGATTGTCGCTTGTGAAAGGGAAGATGTCGCGTTTGCGCGCGGCGACGCTTTGCAATACTTTGCAAAATTTGCCGCGAGTCCTCGAGCGTCAGCTTGAGACATCAGAGCACTGTCGCGCCGTCGCCGAAAAATATGCCATCGCACCGAGCGTGTTTTTTATCGGCCGAGGGCATGACTCGTCACTCGCGCTCGAAGCGGCGTTGAAAATGAAAGAGATAACGTATAAGCACAGCGAGGCGTGTGCCGCAGGAGAGCTAAAGCACGGCACGATATCACTTATAGAAAGCGGGACTCCCGTGCTTGCATTTGTCACTGACATGGTGACGGCCGACAAGAGTGCGGGTAATATCGCCGAGCTCGCCGCGCGCGGAGCCGATGTCATACTCATTTCGCCGCCGGCGTGCCGCGAGCACATCGACTGCGCCGAGCACATCCCACTTGATGAAGCTGCGGGCGAGCTTTCCGTACTCTGCGCCGCGCTTGTAGCACAGCTTATCGCGTATTACAGTGCACTACACCTCGGACGAGATGTCGACCGCCCGAGAAATCTCGCAAAATCGGTAACGGTGGAGTAGATATGGGAAAATATTTCGGAACGGACGGATTTCGCGGAGAGGCGAACCGCACACTCAGCGTGTACCACGCATTTGAGATAGGCAGATATCTCGGCAGCCTCAAGCGTGACGGCAGATGTCGCGTCGCGATAGGAAAGGACACGCGCCGCTCGAGTTATATGTTTGAATACGCGCTCGCGGCGGGACTTACGGCAAGCGGAGCAGACGCGTATCTTTTGCACGTGACGACAACTCCGTCCGTCTCATTCGCCGTGCGCACGGAGGCTTTCGATTTCGGTGTTATGATATCGGCAAGCCATAATCCGTATTACGACAACGGGATCAAGCTCATCGGCGGCGACGGCGAAAAGCTCTCCGAGCGCGTCATCTGTGATGTGGAAGCATATCTCGACGGCAAACTTGAGCCGATAGCGGCGGCGACAGGCGAAAAAATCGGCCGAAGCGTCGACTATTTCGCCGCACGCAACAGATATGCGGGGCACATCATCTCGCTTTCAAAGCATTCGTACCGAGGAATACGCGTCGGGCTCGACTGTGCGAACGGCTCGGCGTGGATGATGGCAAAGAACATCTTCGACACGCTCGGTGCGGAGACGCACGTCATCGGGAATACTCCGAACGGTTTTAATATTAACAGTGCGTGCGGCTCGACCGACATTCGCGCCCTGCGAGAGCTTGTTCTCGAGCGGCGACTCGATATCGGCTTTGCGTTTGACGGTGATGCCGATCGATGTCTCGCCGTCTGCGAAAACGGGGAAGTCCTCACCGGAGATCACATCCTTTACATCTGCGCTTTGAAGATGAAGTCGGAGGGGAAGCTTTCGGGCGATGCCGTCGTGTCTACGGTCATGTCGAATATGGCACTGACGCGTGCGCTTGAGCGTGAGGGAATAAAGAATGTCGTAACGGATGTCGGGGACAAATACGTCTACGAGGCGATGAAAAAAGGGTCGTTCAGCCTCGGCGGGGAAGAGTCGGGGCATATAATATTCTCAAAATACGCAACGACGGGAGACGGCCTCATTACTGCGGTAAAGCTGATGGAGGCGTATATCGAAAGCGGGAACTTGTCCTCGCGCCTCGCGGATGGCTTCGTGCGTTTTCCGCAGGTCACGCTGAATATTCCCGTAAAAGACAAAGACGCGCTGATCTCGGACGCGGATGTGCGTGCCGCAGAGGAGCATGAACGCGAACAGCTCGGAAACAACGGTCGGATCCTCGTCAGACGGAGCGGAACTGAAAACGTCATCAGAGTGATGGTAGAAGCCGACGGCGAAGCACTGTGCAAAAGCGTCGCCGAACGCATAGCGAAGGTGATAAATAAGAAAAACGATGAGCTTTAGGGAGAAAATAAAATCAAGTCTTTCCGATCACACGGGAAGACTTGATTTTTTTAATTAAAAAGGTGCCGACCGAAGCCGACACCCGAAAACACCGTTCAGCTTGTTGCCGAACAAACTTTTATATCACAAGTATAAAAGAAGCGGTATTTTACCGAAATTTAAATAAAATTATTCACCGCATCTCTCACCGTCTATGGCGGCGTCAAGGCGGGCAGCTATTTCTTCCGCTTCAAATCCAAAGCGGTGTTCGAGCGAGGCGAGGTCACCGTGCGGGATAAATTCGCCGTTGATCGCGTGCAGGATGATGTGCGGGCAGACTTCACGCTCGGCAAAATGAGCCGAAAGCCGCTCTCCGAATCCCCCTCGGCGCATACCCTCCTCGAGGATATATACCGTGCGGACGTTTTCGATACATGAGAGTATCTCGTCGATCGGGAGGGGAAGAAGTCGCGAGACGCGCACGACGCCGACTTTGTGACGCGACATAAGCGCGGCGCGGTACGCCTTTGCGGAAATTCTGCCGTATGTGACGATCACAGCTTCGGCGTTCTCCGGAACGAAGCTGAACACATCGCCGTTTCTGACAAATGCAGAGCGGTCGTATTTTTCCTCGCTTCCCTTGGGATAGCGAATTATATCAACGCTCGGAGACGCGATGCAGTCCTTCATCAGGAGCGAAAGCTCCGAGTAGCTGTCGGGAGAATATATTCTCACATGCGGCACCGAAGAAAACAGCGGTACATCAAACACTCCCTGATGCGTGATGCCGTCACCCGGCACAAGTCCCGCATGACTTAAAAGAAGCGTCAGCGGCACGTGCTGGAGCACAACATCGTGAAAAAGCTGATCGTAAACTCGCTGAGAAAATGTCGAATACAGCGCGCAAACGGGACGCATTCCCGCAGCTCCGAGTCCTCCGCAGAAAGCAACGGCGTGCTCCTCGGCGATACCGACGTCGAAAAATCTGTCGGGATAAAGATCGGCAAAGCCGTCAAAGCCCACGCCCTCGGTCATCGCTGCGCTGACTGCGACGACTCTGCTGTCGCTCTCGGCGACGGTGCAAAGAGTGTCCGATATCGCGCGTGTGAAGCTCATGCCGGACGCGGCCGACAGCCCCGACTCACGCTCGAAAGGCGACGCGGAGTGGAATTTTCCCGGATCATCCTCGGCGAAAGTGTAACCGAGTCCTTTTCTCGTTTTGACGTGAACGACGGTGCACCTGTCGCGGCTTTTCGCTTCGCGGAGCACCGAGGTGAGCTTTGTTATATCGTTTCCGTCGACAGGCCCGAGATATTCGAGCCCGAGGGATTCAAACAGGTTGTCGGTGTAGAGCATTCGCTTGATGCTGTCCTTTATCGCGCTTGACAGCATCACGAGATATTTTCCAATCTTCGGCACGCGGAGCATGAAATGCTTTGCGCGAACCTTGAAGTTAAAATACTTTTCGCTCGTTCGGATGCGCGAGAAATATCCCGCGAGAGCACCGACGTTTTCGGATATCGACATACCGTTATCGTTTAGGACGATAACAAGTCGAACCTTTTTGCCGGAGCAGTTGTTGAGAGCCTCGTAGATCATGCCGTTCGTGAACGAGCCGTCTCCGACCACGGCAACGGTGCAGGCGTCCGAGCCCGACATATTCGCGGCCGAGGCGATACCGAGCGCGCACGAGACGGACGAGCCGCTGTGACCTGCGGTGGCACTGTCAAACTCGCTCTCGTCGCAATTCGTGAAGCCGGAAATGCCTCCGAACTGTCTTATCGTGTCGAAAGTGTCGGCGCGTCCAGTGATGAGCTTGTGCGCATAGCACTGATGCCCGACATCGAAAACGATCTTCTCGCGCGGGGTGTCGAAAACTCTGTGAAGCGCAAGCGTAAGCTCGACCGCGCCGAGATTTGAGGCAAGGTGTCCTCCGTTTGCGGAGACGGTATTGATGATCTTCTCACGGATCTCGCACGCGAGATCACGAAGCTGTTCATCCGTCATTGATCGTATATCTGACGGGGACTTGATGTCATTTAGCATATCCGAATACTACTCCTCCCCGCAAATCCCGCGAGGCGGTCATTCCGTGCCGTTTGCGAGATTTGTAAATTTCGTATACTGACCGATCCAGCCGAGCTTGACCCTGTCGACCGAACCGTGTCTGTTTTTCGCAACGATGACCTCGGCCACGCTCTGTGAGCCCGAGTCCTCGTTGTAATATTCATCTCTGTAGAGGAACATGACGATGTCCGCGTCCTGCTCGATAGCACCTGAGTCTCTGAGGTCGGAGAGCATCGGACGCTTGTCCGTTCTTGACTCTGGGCCTCGCGAAAGCTGTGCGCAGGTGATGACGGGCACGTTTAATTCCTTTGCCAGAAGCTTGAGTCCGCGTGATATTTCTCCGACCTCTTGGACGCGGTTGTCGTTGCGTCTGTCGCCCTGCATGAGCTGCAGATAGTCGATGACGACGAGTCCGAGGTTCTTCACGCGGCGGAGCTTTGATTTCATGCCCGTAACAGTGATACCCGGGGTGTCGTCGATGAGAATGTCCATCTCGGAAAGGCGCGACGAAGCGTAAGCCACCGCCTCCCAGTCGCTCTCCTCAAGCTGACCCGAACGGAGCTTGTAGCTGTCGACCTGAGCCTCGCTCGAGAGCATACGGTTGGCAAGCTGTTCGGCAGACATCTCGAGAGAAAATACGCAGACTGTCTTTTTAAGTCTTGCCGCAGCGGCCGTTGCGATATTCATGGTAAAGCTCGTTTTACCCATACCGGGACGTGCGCCGACGAGAACAAGGTCGGAGTTTCCGAGTCCGACGATGACACGGTCGAGGTCGTCAAAGCCCGTGGGCGTTCCTTTGACCGCATCGGGATCGTTTGCAAGCGTTTTGAGTCGGTCGTAAACCATGAGCAGGGCATCGCGGATATGTACGAAGTTTTTGTTCTCGCGACCCTCCGCGATGTTGAAAACCTTAGACTCCGCAAATTCTACGAGAACATCCGCCTCATCGTCACCAGTGTACGCCGCATCGCTTATAGCCTCGCCCGCTTCGATGAGCTGTCGGAGTATCGCTTTGTCGCGGACGATCTTCGCGTAGTCCGCGGCATTGGCGGCAGTCGGTACGCTCTCGGCGATGAGTCGCAGATACTCGCGACCTCCCGTCTCGTCGTACACTCCGTTAACGGTGAGCTCATTTATGAGCGTCACGACGTCGATGTTCTTGCTTTTAAGATACATCCCCTGCATGACGGAGAAAATCTCGCTGTGCTCCCGCAGATAAAAGTCATCCGCGCTGACAAGTGAGGCGATCGTGTCCATGCAGGACGGGTCGATCATTACCGAAGCGAGCAGTGATTGCTCGGCATCGAGCGAAAAAGGCATCTTGCGCCCGAGAGAGTCGCCGATCTCGTTATTCATACGATATTCCTCCTTTCAAAGTCATGCCGCCGACCTGCGGTAATTATGCCTCGGTGACCTGAAGCGTGATCTTGCCCGTGACGTCGGTGAAGAGCTTAACGTCGATGTGATACGTTCCGTACTGCTTGACGGGCTCTGACATGACCATCTTTCGGCGGTCGATCTTGATCTTGTGCTGTGCCTCGAGGGCCTCTGCGATGTCCTTTGCCGTGACCGAGCCGTACATACGACCCGCGCCGCCGGATTTAACTTTCATCGAGACTGTGATGTTCTCAAGACGTGCGGCAGTCTCACGTGCCGCCTCGCGCTCGAGCTCGATCTTGTGTGCTTTTGATGCTTCTTTGTTCTTGATATCGTTCAAAACAGAGCCGGAAGCCTCTGCGGCGAGTCCTTTCGGCAGAAGAAAGTTTCTCGCGTATCCGTCGGATACGTCAACTATCTGATCTTTTTTGCCCTGTCCCTTAACATCCTTTAAAAGTACGACTTTCACTTTATTTTTCCTTTCATCGGCAATTGTGCCGAGCCTTTCGGGGTAGTTTATTTTGCAGACTTAGTTTCCGTGACAAGCTCGTTGTCCATGTACTCGTCTATTGCACTTTTCAGCATCACGACCGCTTCGTTTGCGGAAACACCGCCGAGCTGCGCACCGGCCGTGTCGAAATGTCCGCCTCCGCGAAGCTTTTCGAGGATCAGCTGGACGTTTACCTCGCCCGTGCTTCTTGCGGAGATGTGCATCGTGTCGCCGACTGTGGTCATGGCGAATGCGGCCTTGACACCGCGCACGCCGATGAGTCCCTCTGCGGCCTTTGAAGCGATCACCTTATCTGTCGCGTCGCCGTGCTCTGCTTCGCAGAATGTTATCGCCATTATGCCTCGGTAGATCACGACGTTCGAGCGGAAGCGTGCCTCTTTTTGATAGTCGTCAAGAGCTGTTTTGAAGAGCTCCTGAACCGCTTGCGGCTCGGCGCCGCAGTCGTGGAGATACAAAGCCGCGCCGTAAGTTCTCGTGCCGGTCATTCGCGTGAACTGCTTTGTGTCGAGCATTATTCCCGCAAGGAGAAGCTGCGCCTCGGAAACGGGCAGAGTTTCTTCGGGGAGTATCTGCTCGAGCATTTCGCAGACGAGCTCAGACGCGCTCGAAGCTTTCGGCTCGATATATTCAAGAAGCGGGTCACGTGCGTACTCCGCCTGCTTGCGGTGATGGTCGATGACGGCAAAGTTTTTCGCCGACTCGACGATAGCGCGGTCTTCTACGATCGCGAGATTGTTTACATCTGAGAGGATGACAAAGGTGCCGGTCTGCATCTTGTCAAGTCCCTCGTCGGGAGAGACAAAGACGTTCGCGAAATCCTCTGAATCGGCAAAGAAGCCCATACAGCGTTTTACGTTCTCGTCGCTTACATCTGTCACGATGTTGACATCAACGCCGCAGAACATCGCAATGCGCGCAAGTCCGACGCATGACGCGATGCAGTCGTAGTCGGGGTATTTGTGTCCCATGACAAGCACGTTCGACGCGCGGGACATATACATGATGAGCTCGTTTGAAACGACGCGCGAGCGGACACTGCTTCGACGCAGGGGAGTCTTGCTTCGGCCGCCGTAGAACTCAGTTCCGTCGTCGGTCTTAACGACGACCTGATCTCCTCCGCGGTCAAGCGCAAGCTCGAGTGCCGCACGTGCCGCGCGATCCTTGTCGCTGAAATTTCCGTACACCATCGAAATTCCGACGGAAACCGTGACGGAAAGCTGCTCGGAGCCGACTCTGATGTCGCGAATGCGGTCGAGTATGTCGAACTTCTTTTCGATATAACGAGTGAGATATCTGCGCTCGAATACGACGAGATATCTGTCACGTTCGTATTCCTTGATTATGCCGCTTGCCTCCGTCGCCCATTCACGAAGCGTCTCGTCGATTTTCGCGGCGGCGGGTCTGTATGAGCTGCTGTCGTTTTGAAGCATCTCGGTCAAATTATCGATTAGAATGTACGCGACGCACGGCTCGCTGTCCTCGAGTTTTTCGTGGATGAGCTCGAGCTCGTCGCGCATTGCGCGGTGTTCGGTGGACTCCGCGAGAATGATGAGCGCACCGCCGCGACCGTATTTCACTGTGCTGTATTTTGCAATGTAGTAGCTTCCGCAAAAGTCGATGCCGTATCCGTCGGCGGCGTAAGCATCGCGAATATTCTCAAGCGGAACGCCGAGGACCTCTTCGACAGTTTTGCCGTAGGGCTTTTTCGCGTTTTCCATAATGTCGCGAAGTGCCTCATTGCACCAAAGCACCTTTCCGTCAAGAGCGCACATGATGGCGGGTGAGTCCATTCTGTCGACAGCGTCAAAGACCGTGCGGCTGAGAACGAGCCTGTCCTTGATCTGTCCGCCCGATGCCGCAACGTGCCTGTCAAGCACACCGATGAGCACGACACCGACGACGTAAAGAATCATAAAC
>CAYWTG010000041.1:0-10575 GCA_964461155.1 uncultured Ruminococcus sp. | reverse complement strand
GTGGTAATCCTCCGAATATATGATTATTTTCTTTGGGAAGCATAAATTACTTAAAGAGGGAGACTTTGCTCACTCTTCCCGAATATATATTTTACACTAAAATCGCGCGCATTACAAGTGCTTTTTCAAAGATTTTCATTTTTCTCCATTTCAATAAAAGTTTTCACCGTGAAAACGCGAATATTGCCGCTTTCACCAAATGCGTCGAATATTTCCCCGCTGTAAAGTCATTTTTATCGCTCACGTCCTTGACAAATCGGTGCAATGGATATATAATTTTATTTGTTAAATTATAAGCAAAGGCAGGTATACGAAATGTCAAACACAGAGCACGGCGGAATAAGTATCGAACTCGAACACATATTCCCGATAATAAAAAAGTGGCTTTATTCCGAAAAGGAAATATTTATACGCGAGATAGTATCGAACGGGTGTGATGCTGTCACGAAGCTCAACCGTCTCATCTCGCTCGGCGAGGCGAAGAATGTCACCGACTTGCCCTCTCGCATCACGGTAAAGCTCGACTCCGAAGCCAAAACCATCACCGTCACCGATGACGGTATCGGTATGACCGAGGAGGAGCTCACAAACTACATTTGTCGCATCGCCCTCTCCGGCGCGCTCGACTTCATTCAGAAGTACGAGGGCGAGTCGGATGCCGCGTCGTCCGGTATCATAGGTCACTTCGGTCTCGGATTTTATTCTTCATTTATGGTCAGCGACACCGTCGACGTCATCACACGTTCGTTCACCGGCGCACCCGCAGTCAAGTGGACTTGCTCCGACGACGGCCAGTACGACATCACGCCCGACTACGAAGACGCCGACGCTTACATCGGCTCTCACGGAACGGCAGTCGTCATGCACATCAACGACGAGGGCGCGGAGTTTCTTTCGGAATACCGTCTCCGCGACGTTCTGACAAAATACTGCGCGTTCATGCCCGTGGAGATCTATCTCGACTGCGGCAAGACGGACGCAGATGACAAAGAGGAAAAAGAAGAGGCAAAGCCGATAAACGACTCTCATCCTCTCTGGCAGAAGAATCCCTCCGAGTGTACGGACGAGGAGTACGACGAGTTTTATCACAAGGTATTCTCCGACTACAAGGAGCCTCTTTTCCATATTCACCTCAAGGCCGACTATCCCCTCAACTTTAAGGGTATACTCTACTTCCCCCGCATCACCGGTGAGTACGAAAGCCTCGAGGGTCAGGTAAAGCTTTACTATAACCAGGTATTCGTCGCAGACAACATCAAGGAAGTCATTCCCGAGTACCTTCTCATGCTCAAGGGCGTGCTCGACTGCCCCGAGCTCCCGCTCAACGTTTCGAGAAGCTATCTCCAGAACAGCGGCTATGTTTCAAAGATATCCGCTCACATTACAAAGAAAGTCGCAGACAAGCTCACGTCCATGTTTACCGGTGACCGCGCGGCATACGAGGGACTCTGGAGAGATCTCAAAACATTCGTCGAATACGCTTGTATGCGCGACTCGAAGTTTGCCGATCGCGTAAAGGGCGCAGTTCTCTATGAAAAGTGCTCAGGCGGATTTGTGACGCTTGAGGAGTATCTCGAAAACGCACGCGAAAAGCATGAAAACAAGATCTACTACACGACCGACAGAACCGAGCAGGCGAGATACATCTCCATGCTCGCCGACGAGGGCATTGAAGTCGTTCTTCTCGACAAGATCGTTGACACACAGTTCATCAACGTAGTTGAGTCGGCAAACGAGGGCGTTAAGTTCCTCCGCGTCGACTCCGAGATCGCAGACGTTTTAAAGGACGACGGCGAGTGCACTTCGATCCCCGCCGTTGAGGAAATCTTCAGAAAAGTAGTCGGAGACGGAACGAAGATCGCGTTTGAACGCTTCAAGAATACAAAGACTCCCGCTCTCCTTCACGTTTCCGAGGATTCGAGACGTATGGAAGACTTCATGAAGCTTTACTCTATGCAGAACGGAGGCGCGGCGATGAAAATGCCGGGCGGAGAGTCCGTTCTCACGGTTAACACGTCATCTCCCCTTATTGCAAAGCTTTCCGACAAGTGCGAAAGCGATCCCGAGCTCGCCGAGAAGATCGCAAAGCAGATCTACTCACTCTGCATTCTCAGCCGTCGCAAACTCGAAAGCTACGAGCTTCTCGGACTGCTTGACGAGTCATTCGGAATACTCGAGCTTCTGTAACGATGGACGACACTTTCATGTCGCGTCTTCGCGAAAATTTCGAGTGGCTTCGGCGCGACGCCGATGCGTCGGACACGCTAAAAGCGGGACTTTTGTCTTCGCTTGCGGGTGAGCTTTCGCTCCGTGATCCTGCTCCGACTCCAGAGGATGCTTTGGCAATGCTCGACGAGCTCGGCATAAGCGATGCCGAAAGCACGGCCGCGCTCTCGCTTTTACTTTTCCGAGAAAAAAAAGACGAGCAACATGAAAACGTGCCGAGCCACATATCATATATGCGAAGTCAGGCAAGCGACCGCGCATTTCGCATATTTTCCGAGCACTACGAGAATATGTCAGTCTCCTACGGCACGGACTTCAAAAGCATCTGCGAGGATGTGTACGACAAACGTGCGGACGCCTGCATACTCCCGCTCGAGAGCACCGACAGCGGGCTGCTCATGTCGTTCAGGACGCTGGTCTTGAAATATGAGCTTTCGATATTCGCCGCCTGCCGCGTGCGCCAGAACGACGACTCGCTTCTCACTCTCGCGCTCTTGACTTCCGAGCGGCACGTTATCGGCGATATCGCGGAGTTTTATCTGCCGTCTGTACCGCTCGGAAGCCTTGAAACGCTTTCAAAGGTCGCCGAAGTCTTCGGCACTTCTCTGCTCAGAGCTTCGACGGTCGCCTCGGAATATCCGGGAGAATATAACATCCATGCCTGTGCTCTGATACCGACGCACATGACATCGGCTTTCGACTTTTGCCTTGAGACACTTTACCCGTCATATACTCCGCTCGGAAATTATTCGTTACTTAACAACGGAAAGGAATAGATCTTACATGACAAACTACAATGAAAATTATGAAAAATGGCTGAACTCTCCCGTCATCGACGAAGTGTCGAAAGACGAGCTTCGCGCGATAGCCGATGACGAAAACGAGAAGAAGCTTCGTTTTTCGGGATATATGGAGTTCGGCACCGGCGGTCTTCGCGCCAAGATGGGTGCCGGAACCAATATGATGAACAACTACACGGTAGCTCATGCGACTGAGGGCGTTGCACGCCTTATCGAGACTCTCGGAGATGACGCAAAGTCTCGCGGAGTAGTCATCGGACGCGACAGCAGAAATAACAGCGACGCTTTCGCTTCGCGTTGCGCTGAGGTTCTCTCGGCGCACGGCATAAAGGTTTACCTCTTTGACGGCATTCGTCCGACACCAGAGCTTTCTTTTGCGGCACGCCATCTCGGCTGCATCGCGGGAATAAACATTACAGCTTCGCACAACCCAAGCGCGTACAACGGATACAAGCTTTACTGGGAGGACGGCTCTCAGCCGACAAAGGCGAACGCTGACAAAGTCTCCGCATTCATCGCGGACACAGACATTCTCACGGGTGTTCCCGCTCCTGCAGATGCGCGTCGCGAGCTCATCGAGTCGGTCGGCCCTGCGCTTGACGAGGCATTTCTCAGCTGTGTTGAGGGCGAGCAGGTATACCCCGATGTTATCGCCAAGGCCGCTCCCACGCTCAAGATCGTTTACACTCCCCTTTTCGGCGCGGGCGCACGTCACGTTCCCGAGATCCTCAGTCGCGTCGGATTTAAGCACATCTATACCGTCGACGAGCAGATGAAGCCCGACGGAAACTTCCCCGGCCTTGACAAGCCGAATCCCGAATATCCCGCTTCTTTCGCTCTCGGAATCGAGCTTGCCGAAAAGGTCGGCTCAGATCTCATTGTCGCAACCGACCCCGACGCCGATCGCGTAGGCGTTATGGCACGCGACAAGAGCGGCACTTTCCGTTGCATCACGGGTAACCAGATGGGCTCGCTCCTCCTTGATTACATCTTTACCGCACTTCGCGAGCAGAACAAGCTTCCCGAAGACGCATACGCGGTAAAGACCATCGTAACAAGCGAAATGGCAAGTGCTATCTGCCGCGCATTCGGCGTGAAGCTTCACAATGTTCTCACGGGCTTTAAGTTCATCGCTGAGGTCATCCGCGAGCACGAAATTGCAAAGAGCGGTACTTTCCTCCTCGGATATGAAGAAAGCTACGGATATATGAAAGGCCTTTACGCTCGCGACAAGGATTCGATCGTCGCATCCATGCTCATCTGCGAAATGGCCGCGTTCTACAGCCTGCGCGGTATGACTCTCATCGACGCTATGGACTCTCTTTACGAGAAGTACGGCTACTATACCGAGCAGTCGGCAGAGATCTACAAAGAGGGCGTAGACGGCAAGGAACAGATCGCCGCTATGATGGACACTCTCAGAACCTCCGCTCCCGAAATGCTCGGTCACGAGCGCGTCGTAAACATTCGCGACTATGAGGCTGAAACATCCCTCTACACGATAAGCGGAAAATGCGAGCCTACCGGACTGCCGAAGTCAAATGTCATATACTTCAAGACAGAGGGTGGAAACGTCGTCGTTGCTCGTCCGTCGGGTACTGAGCCGAAGATCAAGTTCTACATTCTCGCCGTCGGCAAGAGCGCGCAAGAGTCGGCAAACAACGCCGCCGAGTGCAAGGCTTCGCTTGAGACTCTCCTCGGACTTGAGGTAGGCGCACTGAAAAAGTAATTCAGAAGGCACCTGCGATGGATCAAAGCTTAATGCCTGTGGTATCGAAATAAGTCACTGAACGCAAACGACAGCGGCGCGGGGCAAAACCCGTCCGCTGTCGTTTTCTTTATCGTCTTCTCTGAGACGCCTTACACTTCATTTTGTCAAACGCGGGGTTATATCCGTAGAAATTCTTTGAATCGAGGCCGTCCTGCGTGATCCTCAGCGCGTCGCCGAAACGCTGATAGTGTACGAGCTCACGCTCACGCAAAAATCTGAGCGGATCACACACGTCGGGGTCATCGATCATACGCAGAAGATTGTCATATGACAGTCGCGCCTTCTGTTCCGCAGCGAGGTCCTCGTTAAGATCGGCGAGCACGTCGCCGGTGACTCCGATATATTTCGCATCATATGCAACACCGGCGGAATCCGACGGATACACGCCTGCGGTGTGGTTTATGAAGTAATCCTCATAGCCGCCGTCGTGTATCTGCTCGGCTGTCATATCCCGCGTCAGCTGATGCATTATCGCACAGATCATCTCGATATGCGCGAGTTCCTCCGTGCCGATATCGGTGAGAATGCCGACCACCGAGTCGTTCGGCATGGAGTAGCGTTGACTGAGATAGCGCGACGCGGCGCCGAGCTCTCCGTGCGGGCCGCCGAGCTGATTTGCGATCAACCGAGCATATCGCGGATTCGGATTTTTTATCTTTACCGGGTATTCAAGCTTCTTTTCGTATATCCACATATCGCTCTCCTTAATCGCAACTGTATTCCCATGGCCACGGTCCGCGACTTCGTTTCCACGCGTCGCCTCCGTTTTTGCCCATCGTCAGCGGCCCGAAACGTCGCTCGTAACGCTCTGTCAGCTCATCGAGCTTTCGCTGATGTCTGCTGTAATATTCAAGTGCTCTTCTGTCGCTCGGATATGCATCGAGATATAGCGCGCTTTCGTAAACAGCGAAAGAGAGCATCTGTATCTGCCGCATCAGCCTTTTTTCTTCACACATCTTGATACCTCATCTGTTATTCTTCGCCCGCGAGCGGCAGACAGCCGACGGACACATGAACGGGAAGTCGAGACTCTCGAATATAGTGCCGCGGGTAAAGCCGGTGTCAATGTCGTAAAGCTTATCCCAAGTCTGCACGGGTGAATAGACCATCGCAAGCGGCACGTCTTCAAGTACGGGCTGTTTGAAAGTTTTGTCGACACATCCGAAGCTCTCGTCACGGTCTGCGTCCGACATGACCGCTCTGTACGCATCGCGCGAGATCGGTCTTCGCGGCGGGAGGTCACCGTCTGCAAAAAGCTCGTCGAGCGGCGACGCGTCTATATCGTCGCGCGGCATTCTGTTATCGTTATTATAGTTCACTTTGGTTTGCTTCCTTATTTATTTCATCGATACGCTGAGGGAAAGCCCTCAGTAAAATTATATGACGGCGCATAAACTTTTGTGAGCTTTTTCATATCTATTGACACACGGTTGTCATTGTGCTATAATCAATGCATCATAATATGCGAGGTATCATTCTATGAAACTCAAGCTTGTAACATTCAACGTCCGTATTTCTCGCCCCGCAGAATTTGCTTTACGAGTCGGCCCCATCGCCGATAAAATAAATCTCGAGCGTCCTGATATCATCTGCTTCCAGGAGCTTTCCACTGAGATGAAAGCCATGCTCGCACCGCTCGTTCCCGACTACACTTTCGTCGGTTGCGGCAGACTTGAGAACCGTCTCGGTGAGGGCACTCCGACGGCATTCAGAAGCGACAGATTTGTAATTTCCGAGTATCGCACGCGCTGGCTGTCGCAGACTCCCATGATCCCCTCTTCGCGCTTTGTATGCGACCAGAGCCCCTGCACGCGAGTTTACACTTTCTCGCTTCTGACGGACTCCGTGACCGGAGAATCGCTCCGCGTGTACAACACACACTTCGATCACGTCGGTGCAAATGCTCGCTCCATGGAGGCTGACATGATCCTTTCGGCAATTTCAGAGGACAAAAACGCTTTCCCGTTCCCTGCCGTATTTGTCGGTGACCTCAACGCGACTCCCGAGAAGCCCGAGATCGTGAAGCTTTCAAGCTCCGGTATGCTTACCGATATCACAAACCACTTTGAGCAGACTTTCAACTACTTCGACGAGCCGTTCGACTACGAGAATGAGCACAAGATCGACTATATTTTCATCTCCGACGGCATCACCTGCCACGACACCGAGCTTTGGACATACACTCCCGAGGGAAAATACCTCTCCGACCACTTCGGCATAATGGCAACGCTCGAAATGTGAGCCTTTGACGCCAGCGTCAACACATTTAGATTCATAAAAACCGAAAACAGCAGATAAATAAACGGCGCACCGCTTCAAATCCGAAGTGTTGCGCCGCTTGTTTTATTTCTGTATGCTGTTTTTTGCTGCTGTCAGCGTGTTTTCGAGAAGCATCGTGATCGTCATAGGTCCTACTCCTCCGGGAACGGGAGTTATCGCCGAGGCCTTTTTCTCAACTTCCGCGAAATTAACATCGCCGACAAGCTTGCCGTTTGAGAGGCGGTTCATGCCGACGTCAATGACGACAGCTCCCTCTTTTACCATGTCGCCGGTTATCATCTCGGGCTTGCCGACTGCGGCAACGAGAATGTCCGCGCGGCGGGTAATGTCCGCAAGGTCGCGCGTTCTCGAGTGACACATGGTGACTGTGCCGTTCGCGTGAAGAAGAAGCATCGCCATGGGCTTGCCGACTATATTACTTCGTCCGACGACCACGCATCTCTTTCCGGCGATCTCAACGTGTTCGTACTCGAGAAGTTTCATAACGCCTGCGGGCGTGCACGGCAGGAAGCTGTACTTGCCGATCATGATCTTCCCTACGTTGCGCTCGTGGAAAGCGTCGACATCCTTTTCGGGCGGCAAGAACTCCAAAACCGCTTTTTCGTCGATGCGCGACGGGAGCGGGAGCTGAACGAGAATGCCATGTATCGAGCTGTCGTCTTTAAGCGTCTCGAGTCGCTCCAAAAGTCCCTCCGTTGTCGTCTCCGCAGGGAGCTCAACAGTTATGGACTTAAATCCCGCTTCAAGGCAAGCGAGGTGCTTGTTTCGCACGTATATCTTCGAGGCGGGGTCGTCGCCGACTATCACTACCGCAAGGCACGGAACAACGCCCGTCTTCTCCGTAAATTCGGCAGTGCGACGCTTTATGTCCGCTCTTACCTCTGCCGCTATTTTCTTTCCGTCAATTATCTTCGCCATTGTTTTCTCCTGTTTTATCAGTATCCGCTTTCAAATTCTCATCATCGCCGCACGAAGCCTCACACTTATCACATCCGCACTCGCAAGCCACGTCGCACGTCTCAGTGGAAGATGCTTCAACGTCAGAAGCCGTATCGGCATACTCAGAATCTCCGACGCCGTCAAGTGCCGCTTTCTTTTTGCGCGAAACTATACAGAGGTACACCGACATGACTGCTCCCGTGAGAAAGGTAAGAAACGCGACAAGCTGCGACACGCGCAGGCCTGTATTTCCGATATAGAGGCTGTCCGTTCTCAGTTGCTCGATAAACATACGCCCGAAGCCGTACCAACCGATGTAGAAAAAGAATATCTGCCCGTCGAAGCGTTTCTTTTTGTAGATGATATTTGCAATTGCAAAGCCGAGAAGATTCCAAAGTGACTCGTATAGGAACGTCGGGTGTACGTAGATCTCCTTTGACCAGATCTGCATCTGCGCCGCATCTTCAAAGCGCGGGTCGGGCACGTGAATACCCATTCGCCAAGGGAGCGTGCAACTCGAGCCGTATGCTTCGACGTTTACAAAGTTGCCCCAACGTCCGATCAGTTGCCCGATCATGGCGGCGGGAGACGCGAGGTCGAGTATCTTCATCGTGCTGATCTTTCTGACTTTGCAGAAAATGAGCACGGTTAAAAAACCGGCGATTATGCCACCGTATATGGCAAGACCGCCGTTCCAAACGGCGACGGCGTTTTTGAGCGTCCCGACGATATTGCTCCAAATTCCGTGTCCGGTCACTGCGTAGTTCTCAAATTCAAAAGCCACGTAATAAAGGCGCGCGCCGATGATGCCGAAGATTATGAGAAAGAACGCAAGGTCGGTAACGGCGTCGACGCTTATTTTCTCGGTGTGCTTTGCTCTGAGGATCGAATAGGTGACCGCGAGGATCATTCCGATACAGATTATGACTCCGTACCATGCGATATCGCGTCCGAACACGGTAAATCCGCGCTCCATATGGAACGGCTCGATACCGAGTCCGGGAAAAGATACATATTCATTCATAAAACTCGCTCCTTTCCGAGCTGAAAAGGGCGGGAGGAAAACAGGCAATTAAGTCTTCCCCCCGCCGCAGAATCATATTCAGTCGCAGTTTTCCCAGTTGTGATAGATGTTCTGAACATCGTCGCTCTCCTCGAGATGCTCTATGAGGAGATTCATGTTCTTGATATCATCCTCGCTCTCAAGAACGACATATGTTGAGGGGATCTTGTCCTTGTCCGCGCTCTCGATGACGTAACCTGCCGCCTCGAGCTCGTCACGTACAGCGTCAAGATCGGAGCTTTCGGTGTAGATTTCGAACACCTCTTCGTCGGCAACGAAATCAGCCGCGCCCGCCTCGAGAGCCGCCTCCATGAGTGCGTCCTCGTCGACTGCGTCGTCCTTGAGGATGATGATAACACCCTTGTCCTCAAAGAGGTAGCTTACGCAACCGGACTGGCCGAGATTTCCGCCGTACTTGTCGAAGTAGTGACGCACGTCGGAAGCTGTTCTGTTTCTGTTGTCGGTAGCGGTCTCGACGATCACTGCAACGCCGGACGGGCCGTAGCCCTCATAGAAGATCTCCTCATATACAACGCCGTCGGCACCGCTCGCTTTCTTGATAGCGCGCTCGATATTGTCGTTCGGCACATTTGAAGCTTTAGCCTTAGCGATGAGGTCCTTGAGCTTACGGTTGGTATCGGGATTTCCGCCACCCTCGCGAACCGCGATTGCGATCTCCTTACCGATCTTTGTAAAGACTTTCGCTTTCTGAGCGTCGGTCTTTGCTTTTTTGTTTTTGATATTATTCCATTTGCTGTGTCCTGACATGGTTTCTCTTATTTCCTTCTCTGATCAGATTTTTTCGGGTGTCTTCATGCAGATGAGATGAAGAGCTGTGCCGAGGACGGTGTTGACAGCAGATGTGATACGCAAACGCTGTGCTCTTACTCCGTCGTCCTCCGCTGTGATGATCGGGCAGTTGTGGTAGAAGCGGTTGAACGCCGTGCAAAGCTCGATTATATATCTTGTGATGTTAGAGGGTTCATATTCCTCTATCGCCGCTGTAACGCGTTCGGGGAACTTCGCGAGAGTTCTGAGAACTTCGATCTCCTCGGGAGCGGTGACGTGTGCGGGCGAGGCGGTATTTTCGTTTTCCGCTGAACGCGAGAGGATGCTGCACGTGCGGGCATATGTATACTGAGCGTAAGGTCCGGTGCTTCCCTCAAAGCTGAGCGCGGACTCGAGCGTGAAGCTCATGTCCTTGATGCGGCTGTTGAAGAGGTAGTTAAACACTATCGCTCCGACACCGACAGCTTCCGCAACTCCGTCGCGGTCTTCGAGGTCAGGGTTCTTTTCGTCCATGATCTCGCGAACCTTTTCTATCGACTGACGGAAAAGATCCTTCAAGAGGACGACGTTACCGGTGCGTGTCGCAAGCTTTGCTCCGCCGATGCTGACGGTTCCGTAGGGAACGTGCACGAGTTCGTTCACCCAGTCATAGCCCATGAGCTCCATGACCTTGAACCACTGTGCAAAGTGGAGGCTCTGACCCGCGC